>JBARVK010000673.1:0-5898 GCA_049646225.1 Nodosilinea sp. | reverse complement strand
GTGATGGAGTAGAGAGTTTTGTAATCGATCACTCCACCACCCCATACCCCATCACGGGCGGCTCCAGTCAGCAATATTCCAGGTGCCGAGGTCCCAGGGGGTGAGGTCAATGCCGGTGAGGCGATTGCTAACCCCAGAGGCATCGGCGCGGTGCACAATCGGCAGTACTGCGGCTTCGTTAATGAGCAGGTCGTTCATCTGAATAAAGAGGGCTTCGCGCTCCTGGGGGTCTAGGGTAGCGGCGGCCTGCTGCCAGAGAGCGTCAAACTCGGGGTTGCAGTAGCGGGCATAGTTGCTGCCAGACCAGTTGTTGGCTTTTTGGGCCATTTCGTCGCAGGTGTAGGTCTGCATGTACGAGCCAGGGTCGGGGTTGGTGTTGCCGGTGGCAAACATTTGCAGATCCGCCGAAAAGCGCTCCAGGGTTTCGCGGCTGGCCGGGTCGCCCGAAAAATAAACGCTCGCATCGATACTTTTCAGCTCGACGCCAATACCGACCTGCTCCAGGGTTTGCTTGACGATTTCCTGAGTTTTTTGGCGGACCGGGTTGACTGAGGTTTGAAACACCACCTGCAGTTCTTGCCCGTCTTTGTCGCGGGTGCCGTTGTTGTTGCTATCGACCCAGCCGGCGGCTTTCAGCATGGCGGCTGCGGCGTCGGGGTCGTAGTCATAGCGAGTATTGTCGGAGACAAAGGGGCCAGGGGCGACCAGAAAATTGGTCGTGGGCTGCCCGGTGGGGCCGTAGAGCTGGGTGGCAATGGTGTCGCGATCGATGGCCAAATCAAACGCCTGGCGCACCTGCGGGTCGCTAAAGAACGGGTGGGGAAACTCTACGCTGGAGGTCTCGCCATCGGCGGTAGCCTGATTGGGGTCGCTAAAGTTGAAAATAATCCGCTCGACGAGGGACCCGAAGTTGGTGACCACTGTTCCCTGCCCAGCGGCCTCCAGCTGTTCGAGCACAGCGGCCTCAACCTGGAGGTTGTAGGCGTAGTCAACATCGCCGGTTTGCAGCACTGCCCGCGCCGCCGAGGTGGCATCGCCGCCGCCCTTGAGTTCGACCCGGCTAAAGGCGAGCTGGTCGGCGTCGCGGTAGTTGGGGTTGGCCTCGTAGACCACCACATCCCCAGGCGTAAAGCTAGTAACCCGGTAGGGGCCGGTGCCGACGGGCATGGTGTTGGCCGGGGCTTCGCGGCCGTTGGGGCCGTTGTAATCTTCAAACATGTGTTTGGGCAGCACCATGCCTTCGGTGCCGGTAAACACCAGGTACCAGGCGGGGTTGGGCTCTTTAAACGTGATCTGTACGGTGGTGTCGTCCAGGGCTTCTACGCTCTCGACCAGCTCGTAGGTCCCGGCGTTGGTGGTGGCCACCTCGGGGTTGACGATGAACTTGTAGGTAAAGGCCACATCCTCGGCGGTGAAGGGGGTGCCGTCTGACCAGGTGAGGCCTTCCTTGAGTTTCCAGGTGACGGAGGTGCCGTCGGCGGCCACCCCGCCGTTGTCGAGGGTGGGTTCTTCGGCGGCCAGAAACAGTACCATGTTGCCGTCGGCATCAAAGCTGGCCAGGGGCTCTAGGGTGACGCGGCTGGCTTCAGCATCCTTAAAACCGCTGGAAAAGTGGGGGTTGAGAATGGTGGGGGCCTGCCAGTAAAGCAAACGCAGCGTATCGTCAGCGGCGGCTGTCTCGGTTTCGGCCTCCGTTTGGGGCGGGCTCTGGGCCGAACGGCAGCCGGTAAACAGCAGCAGACACAAACTAGCAGCGGCGACGGCGCGAGCGTTCATAGCAAACCCAGTAAAGTCTTGAGTGGTACGAATCTTGGAGCCATAAGCCCTAGCCCGGATTATTCATGAAATCGGCAATCAGCGACTGTCATTCCCGTAGCAACGGGAATCCATGGGAAGCAACTTACTCCCGAGTGGATTCCCGCCTACGCGGGAACGACGGGCCTTTCGCTCGGCTCATGAATAATGGAGGCTAGGCAACTCCATGATTCCCAGGCCTTAGCGTAGCGGGTCGGAGGATGAAAAGAGTGATTTAGGATACCAACTGGGCTATAGCCGCAGAACCTGTTCCACCCCCTCGCTCACCGCAGGCGGTGCTCCTTGGAGCTGGCGGTGCATAGTAGCCATGATGTCGATGGGGACCTGCCGCGATCGCCCCCGATTGCGCTCTAGAGCAACGCTCAGCGGTAGGTCAAACCAGCCCAGGGTAATGGTGGTGAAGCCTATCTGGCGGGCCGATGCGATCGCCTCTCGCCGGTTGCGCCGTCGGGCATTGGTGGCATCGTAGATGACGCCATCCAGTTCTCCTCGCGCGATCGCCGCCGCCCCCTGCTGCCACTGGGCGATCACCTGCCGCCAGATCTGACGCCAGTCACCCTGTACGGCTTCGTCGCCGTAGAGCTGAGCGCGCAGGTTATCCGTCGAGACAATCTGCCAGCGAGGATTGACCGCGACAAAACCCCTGGCCCAGGTTGACTTACCGCTGCCGGGAATACCCACCAGCATTAGCAGGGGAACAGAAACCTCATCGGTCACCAAACACTTAGCACTAACCTGAGTTCGGGATAAGAAAATTTTCTGCAAAAGCAGGCATGCCGTCCCCTCTTGGGAGGGGCAGGGGTGGGTCAGTCGGGGCAAGCGGCGGAACATCACCGTATGCAGCTGATTACTTGCTGTATCAGTTTTGACCCACCCCGCCCTTCGGGCACCCCTTCAAAGGAGAGGACGGCGCTATCCCGAACTGAGGTTAGCACTAGATAATCATGCCGTCGGGAATCACCGCATTCTTCAGCACCACGACGATGCCGCTGCGAATGTAGAAGCCCAGATCTTCGCGCTCGGCCTCCTGCACATCCTCTTTGTTAACGATCTGCACGTTTCGGCCAACGCTAGCGTTTTTGTCAATAATGGCGCGGCGAATCACCGAACCCTCGCCAATACCCATCGGAATTTTGCCTCGGGTCAGGTGCTGGCTGCTCTCCGACAGTGGCTCGTAATAGTCAGCCCCCATCAGCAGCGAGTCTTCGATTATGCAGTCGGCGTTAATGCGCTGGCGTAAGCCAACCACTGAATGGTGAACCCGGCAGTTTTTGAGAATACAGCCCTCGGTAATACTCGACTGGGTGATGTGGCAGTCCTGCAGCTTGTTGGGCGGCAGGTAGCGGGCGCGGGTATAGATGGGCGCATCTTCGTGGTAGAAGCTGAAGTCGGGGTGGGGTTGCTGGGTCAGCGCCAGGTTGGACTCGTAAAAAGCTTCGATGGTACCAATGTCTTCCCAGTAGCCATCGAACAGATAGGCCTGCACGTTGTAGTCGCGCGACGAGGCCGGAATGATTTCTTTGCCAAAATCGGTTTGGTCGAGGTTTTTACGCAGCAGGTCGATCAGCACCTGCTTTTTGAACACGTAGATACCCATGGAGGCAATAAAGGGTTTCTCGATCGCCTGCTCAGGGCTGAGCCCCAGCGAGGTCGTATCGACCTTCATTTGCTCTAGAGCATCGCCCTTGGGCTTTTCGCTGAAGTCGACGACCCGTCCGGTGCTGTCTACCTTCATCAAACCAAAATCAGAGGCCTGCTTGTAGCCAATTGGCACTACCGACAGGGTAATGTCGGCGTTGGTGGCGCGGTGGCGCTCGACAAAGAGGCTATAGTCCATCCGGTAGAGGTGGTCGCCGGAGAGAATAATAAAGTCCTCTACATTCCACGAGTCGAATATCCAGAGATATTTGCGCACAGCATCGGCGGTGCCCTGAAACCAGCTGGGGCTATCGGGGGTCTGCTGAGCGGCCAGCACTTCCACAAAGCCTTCGGTGAACTGTGAAAACTGGTAAGCGCGGCTAATGTGCCGGTTCAACGAGGCGGAGTTGAACTGGGTTAGCACGTAGATCTTATTGATGGCCGAATTGATGCAGTTACTGACGGGAATATCAATTAGACGGTATTTGCCCGCTAACGAAACCGCTGGCTTAGCCCGAAATTTGGTCAGTGGATAAAGGCGAGTGCCGGCACCGCCCCCTAAAATGATAGCCAGAACTGATTTCACAAGTTTCCCTCGATAAGCCCCATAAACTGGCCTGTTTCACCTTTACAGTGTGAGCCTGAGGGTACCGCTTGACAAGGGGGATCAAGAAAGATTGTGACGGAATGTGACCTACAACACGACAGAGGTTTTTGATCAGCCCGATGAGCTGCGCTTACCGCTTCGAGGGCAGCGACTGAGGATGTCAGGCTGACAGGGTCTACGGGTTGCACCGAGTGTAACCAACCAATCCCGCAGAGATCGATCTAAACCTGTAGACCAATAACCGACAGGAGAAAAATTTAGTTGCCCCGGTTCTAGGAGTACTCTTGCCAAGATAGTACATGTGAATTAGTATTGGTTCATGCGTACTTATGGGTACAGCCGTTCCCGATCGCTCGTTTCCCGGCGACCCCAGCGGTAACCCAAGGCCTTGCTGTTCTGCTACCCCTACGGGAGTTTCCTATGACCACGACTACCGCCCCCCGCAGTCGTTCCGCCGCTGGTGCGACCCGGTCTGCGGCCAAGGCTAAGGCTCGCGACACTCAATCAACTGGCATTACCCCGGTATTGGCTCTCGATGCCGGCAACTACGACCTCAAATTTTTTGCCGGCAGCGGTCATCCCAAGGCCATTCGCTCGGTGCGCTATCAGCTGCCCCAGGGGCGCGACGCCGTTAGCTTTTCCGAAGCCTCCCCTCTGATCGAGCTGCCCGATGGCCGTCGCTACCACTTTGGGGCTCAGGCCTATAAGTATCGCCGCCAGCAGCAAACCGTAATCGAAAACAAAGTCGAGCTGGCCAAGCTGCATCTCTACGCCTGTCTTGAGCCCCTGGCTGTGAACCTGGCCGACTACAGCCTCAACCTCTACGTCTCTACCCCCGACCCGGCTCGCAATGGTGAAGATATCCAGGCCCAGCTGCTCGGCACCCATGAATTCATTCGCAACGACGTTGAGTTTCGCGTCAATGTGGAATCAGTCGAGGTCGATCGAGAAGGCATGGGCGCTTACCACTATGCCAAAGCCCAGGGCATCATTCCGGGGCAGGGCTACACTATCGTTGTCGATATTGGCGGCGGTACCTGGCTTACCCGCCTAGTCGATGCCGATGGCGAAGTGATCGCCGAAAATATCATGGATCGCGGCGGCACCTATGAGCTGGCGACCGCCATCAGCTTCGACCATCGCCTCACTGACCATCTGGGCAGCAGCGCCGACCCCTGCATCGTCATGGATGGCTTTCGTTTTGATCATGCCTATGCCGACACTGGCCTGGCCTGGACCGACTGGCTCGATGAATATCTCGATCCGTGGTTTAAGGGCATTTTTCAAACGGTAAAGGCTCAATACACCCCCTACATGCCCAGGGTGACTCGCTTTTTGGTGACCGGCGGTGGCTCGCACCTGATTGCCGATCGCCTCCAGGGGCACGACCTGTTCGCCGTCATGGGCGACCCTCAATTTGCCAACGTTCGCGGCCTGTTTTTGATGACGGGTGATACTCAACTATGCATGACCACCAAGTAACCCAAAACCATTCGGCGAATCGTCCCACTCGCCAGGACAACAAAGTGCGTCTCAGCCAGGACGTGCTCGAAAAAGCCGATCGCATTGCCGCCGAGTGGGGGCTTAAAAATGCCCGCGCCGCTGTGGAAGCCGTGTTTCGCCGCTACTGCGACGACTACCTCTACGGTCGGCCCCAGCCGGTCGAGGATGCTTTTGTCGCCTGCGAGAGCCTTCCTCCGGTTTACAGCAGCCTGCCCTCTATCGCGGCCAGACGGTCTGCCGCTGCGCCTCCCCAGTGCGAGGCCCTAGATGCGCTGGATCAGCTCTTGGCACTGTAGCCCTGGGGTGATCGCTGGTTTCTCGGCGGAAGGCGGCCC
>JBARVK010000672.1:0-4512 GCA_049646225.1 Nodosilinea sp. | reverse complement strand
GTCCCCAGCCGCCCAGGGTGAGGCCGCCCGCCACCGCCGCCAGCCCGCCCAGTACCAGCGCGCCCTCGTTACCAATAATCACCAGCCCCAGCCGGGCCGGCAGCGCCGTACACAGCGCGCTCAGCATCAGCGGCGACGCCTGAATCAGCGTGTTTTGAAACGAGCTCCAGCTACCAAAGGCGGCCCGATAGATGGAGTAATACACCCCAAACGGGTTCGCCCCCGCCAGGGTACAAAACAGGCCAAACAGCACCAGGGCCGCCAGCAGTGCCCCAATCGGGATACAGATTTTTTCGAGAAGACTTCGCCAGCGATCGCTCATGATTCTGCTCCTTAGTTCACCGAAGTTCTAATAGCTGTGGCTGTGTTGACAGAGACGGATGCTTGATGCAGAGATTTTGTATGGATGCTAGAGGACGACGGCCAGCGCTCAGTAATCGGTCAAAGGCCGTCAAGGAATGTTGGGCAATGCCCACCCCATCACCCCATCACCCCACACTCCCCATTACCCCTTCCGCCAGCCAGTTCATCTGCTCCAGCTCTACCGCTGTCTGCCCCAGCTCCTTGCCGCCAGCGATCGCGACTTTGCCCTGGTTGTCTTTGATTTCGCCTTTGTAAATCACCAGCTCCCCAGATATCAGCTGGGCTTTGGCCGCCTCAGCCGCCGCCTGGGCCTCAGGGCTGACCGCCGAGCCGTAGGGCGATAGCTTTAGAAAGCCGTCTTTAAAGCCCCCCCGCACCAGGTGGGGAATGCCGCCGTTCATGAGGGTTTTGCCCTCCTGCATCATCGTGATGTAGTTGTTGTAAACGTTTGACCAGTCCCACTCGGCCCCGGTGAGGTAGCCCTGGGGCGCGAGTTCGGCCTGGTTGGCGTGGTAGCCCGAGGCAAAAATGCCGCGTCGTTCGGCGGTTTCAATCACCACCTTGGGGCTGTCGACGTGGCAGGTGAGTACGTCGACGCCCTGGTCAGCCATGCTGTTGGCGGCTTCGGCTTCGCGCACGGGGTCGGCCCAGTCGCCGGTAAAGATCACCTGGGTGGTCACGCTGGGGTCGATGCTGCGGGCCCCCAGCGTGAAGCTGTTGACGTTGCGCAGCACCTGGGGAATGGGTTTAGCGGCAATAAAGCCCAGTCGCTTGCTGTTGGAAGCGTGGGCTGCCACCACCCCAGAGACGTACTGGGCCTCGTCGATATAGCCAAAGTAGCTGCCCACATTCTCCGGGTGTACACCCTCTTGGTACAGCCCGCCGCAGTGGAAAAACTGCACGTCGGGAAAGTCTTGGGCCAGGGCCAGCACGTGGGGGTCGAAGTAGCCAAAGGAGGTGGCAAAAATGGCCGTGGCCCCGTCGAGATCAATCATGCTGCGGATGGTTTCTTGCACCGCGTTTGTTTCGGGCACGCTGGCCTCTTCGGAGGTTTTGACCCCGACCATGCCGTCCAGACTGGCGCGCCCTTCGGCGTGGGCCTGATTGTAGCCGTAATCATCCTTGGGGCCAACGTAGATAAATCCGGCTGTCAGCGCATCGTCCCCCGATGCGGTGGGGGCGTTACCACAGGCGCTGAGCTTGACCGTCAACCCAAAGGCACCGGTGGCCAGCAGTCCGCGAATCGCCTGGCGTCGGGTCACCTGAAACGTGGGATTACGCATAGGGAGTCTCCTTAAAACGAAGGGCGAAAGATATTCGAAAACGAAGCGCTGAATGTTAAGGAGAGATTACCAACGGAAACCAGGGGCCGAGGTTCGAGGAAAGTTCGCCAAAAGTGCGTTCTTAGGCAGTTGTGGGCAAGGTGGTTCAGCAAAATGTGGCCTACGGTACAAAGTTGGGGGTAAGGCTTGGCTACGATCGACGTCAGCAAAACACCGCTATGCCCCATGCCGCTCTCGTTTCAGAAAACCGAGTAGCTTTGGATACCCGACGATGACCGCCGATGATGCGTTAGGACTGGTAAATCGAGTTCTGGCTGAGCGCGGCGTGGGTTCGCTGAGCCAGGTACAGGCGGCTGTGTTTCAACAAGCCTGGAACGATCGCACCTACCAAGATGTGGCGCTGGCGCTGGGTTACGAAGTTGGTTACCTGAAACAAATTGGGTCTGACCTGTGGCAGTGCCTGTCTGATCACCTGGGCGAAAAAGTTACGAAGCGCAATTTACGCGGCGTGCTGGCTCGCCAGTTCAAGGGGTTAGCCGACCAGGCTCACCTCGGCCTGGGCATGCCCGAGCCGCCCCCCGGCCATCTCCTGCACCGCCGCGACTGGGGCGATGCCGCCGCCGCTCCCTATTTCTACGGGCGTACCGACGAACTGGCCGAGCTACAGCGCTGGTTGGGCCATGACTCTATAGATTCCCAGGGGCGGCAGCCCTGTCGCCTGGTGGGGATATTTGGCATGGGGGGGATGGGCAAAACCACCCTGGCGGTAAAGCTAGCCCAGCAGGTGCAGGATCGGTTTGAGGTGGTGATTTGGCGATCGCTGCGCCACGCCCCAACCGTCAACGACCTGCTGCGCGATCTGCTGGGGGTGATCTCGGCGGGGATGCCCGAGCCCGCCGGGGCCGAGTTTGACAGTCTACTGCGATCGCTGCTCGATCAGCTGCGCCAGCACCGCTGCCTGATCGTGCTCGACAACGGTGAGACCATTCTGCAACCGCGCGATCGCACCGGCACCTACCAGCCCGGCTACGAAAACTACGGCCCCCTATTTGCCAGCCTCGGCAACGTTGAGCACCAGAGCACCATCGTGCTCACCAGCCGCGAAAAGATGAAAGAGATTGCCCAGCAGGAGGGCGACACCCTGCCGATTCGATCGCTGCGCCTGAGAGGCCTGCCGCCCACCGTGGGGCAGTCGATCGTCCAGGCGCGGGGCCAGGTTAGCGGCACCGCGATCGAGTGGCAGCATTTGGTTAACCACTACGCCGGCAACCCCCTGGCTCTCAAAATGGTCGCCGCCGTCGTACAAGACTACTTTGACGGCCAGCTCGAACCATTTGTGCAAATTTTGGCCCAGGGAGACTCGGTCTTTGGTGACATTCGCGATCTGCTGACCCACCAGCTCGATCGGCTTTCGTCCGTGGAGCAGCAGGTGATGGCCTGGCTGGCCATTCACCGCGAACCCGTAACCCTGGCCCAGGTGCGCGCTGACCTGGTAGCGACCCTCGCCTTGGGCGATCTGATCGAGGCCCTCACCAGCCTGGAGCGGCGATCGCTAGTCGAGCGCGATACGCCCTGGGACAGCGCCACCCGATTTACCCTTCAGCCGGTGGTCATGGAGTATATAACCGACTGGCTAGTGGACCAGGTGAGTCAGGCTCTGCTGGCCCCGCCCGCCGCCACGGCCAGCCTGCTGCACAGCCACCCCCTGATTTTGGCCCAAACCAAAGACTACCTGCGCGATAGCCAAACCCGCCTCATTCTTCAGCCCGTGCTAGAGCGGCTGCAGCGGCAGCTGCGGCCCGGCGACCTCAGCCACCATCTGCGTCAGCACCTGGCCACCTGGCGCGGGCAGCAGCTGCAGGGCTACGCCTGCGGCAGCGTGCTCAACCTGCTCCAGCAGGCCGAGGTACCCCTGGCGGGCTGGGATTTTTCTGGCCAGACGATTTGGCAGGCCTACCTGCAAGACAGCACGCTTCAGCACACCAACTTTGCCCAGGCCGACCTGTCGCGATCGGTGTTTAAAGATACCTTTAGCCAGGTGCTCGCCATTGCCTTTAGCCCCGACGGCGAGCTGCTGGCCGCCAGCGACGTCAGCTACGAAATTCACCTGTGGCGGGTCAGCGATGCTCAGCCCGTGCTGACCCTGCGCGCCCAGGATGGCTGGTGCTGGGCCGTTACCTTCAGCCCCGACAACCAGACCCTGGCCAGCAGCGCCAACGGCACCATCGACCTGTGGAATCTCAAAACCGGCGATCGCTACGGCCAACTCAAAGACTCCTCCAGCCGCGTTTTCTCCCTCGCCTTTAGCCCCGACGGGCGCTACCTGGCCAGCGGCTGTGAAGACCACCAGATTCGGGTTTGGGATCTGCGCACTCGCACCCGGGTGGGTTGCCTAGAAGGTCATAGGGACGAAGTGCGATCGGTCATCTTTGCCCCCCAGGGCTACCACAGCGTCGGTCAGGGTAGCCAGGCAGGGCATCAACTGGCCAGCGGCAGCTACGACGGCACCCTGCGGCTATGGAATCTGGGGAATCTGGGGAATTTCAACGGTGGCGACAGCACCGTGATCGCGGCCGGAGCAGCCGTGTGGTCCATTGCCTTTAGCCCCGATGGCCAGACCCTGGCTGGCGGTCGTCACGACGGCACCGTAGACCTCTGGAATATGGCCACCCAGGCGCAGATTCAGCGGCTCCAGACCGCTCCCCAAGAGCGATCGCCCCACGGTCAGCCCCAAGCCGTGCGATCGGTTGCCTTTAGCCCCGACGGCCGACACCTGGCCAGCGGCGGCAGTGACCAAACCATCCGGCTGTGGAACTGGCGAACCGGACAGGTCGATTGGGCCCTCAAGGGTCACAGCAGCTGGATC
>JBARVK010000671.1:0-3124 GCA_049646225.1 Nodosilinea sp. | reverse complement strand
GATCAAAGGTATTGATAAAGGGGGTCGCGACGATTAGGTAGCCCTGCCGGGCCAGGTTTTCTAGCAGCCACTGGTAGGTCACACTGGGGGCCGCAGCGACAAAGGCTCCCCCCAAAAAATGCACGATTGCCGTGGGATTGGGAGGAACCAAAATCCAGTTGCCAGATACCTCTTGCCAGTTCATGACGACCTACGGCTGTGTCCTTAATTACAATCATGGGCGAGGTGGATCCAGATAGCGCAGCCTATCCTGATCTACCTGTCCTTGTCTATCCACTGTAGTCAGTTTGTCATCGAGATGAGTACTCTTAGCTGTTGCGATCGCCCCCGCCAACCGTAAATACCCGGTTGCGCGCCTGCCATCCTTTACCGCGAAATGGGCTTGCCTTCCGCTTTGATGGAGCGGTAAGCTCGTTGGGCCGAGTGAGGAAAAGGCATGGGGCAGGATACAGCGATCGCAGAACGCACCATATCGGTTAACGGCTTAACCTGGTTCTATCGTGAGCACGAGCCCATCGGGACATCATCTCGGCTGCCGGTGCTCTTGCTCCACGGCCTGGTGTCCCAAAGCTATAGCTGGCGACAGGTCATGCCCATACTGGCCCAGCAGGGGTTTCGCACCATCGCCCCCGACTGGATCGGTCACGGCTTTTCAGACAAGCCCGATCGCCGCGACTTTGCCTATACCCCCGAAAGCTTCATCAACGCCCTCGGTGCTTTTCTCGATGCCCTCAATTTGCCTCAGGTACATCTGGTAGCCCAGGGTTTTCTCGGTTCGGCAGGTATTCAGTACGCCCTGCGGCACCCCGATCGTGTCGATCGCCTCGCCATCATCAATGCTCCCCTTGGCCCCGGGGCTAAATTGCCCTGGAAAATTCGACAAATGGGCCTACCCCTGGCTGGCGACATGATTACCCAAGACCCTCTGCTGGTCGATCGTACCCTGGAAGGAGCCGGTCCCTACCAGATAGGCGACGCCGATTTAGATGTCTATCGCCGCCCCTTCCTGAAAAGTTCAGACGTAGGCCGGGCTTTAATGACCACAGTACGGCAGATGGACGTAGAGCAGGTTAGCGGTGCGATCGCCGCCGCCTTGCCAGCCTGGGACCATCCTACACTGGCTCTGTGGGGGTTGAGTGACCCCTGGCTGCCGGTCAGTCTGGCCGAAACCGCTGTGCAAGCCCTGCCCAACGGCGAACTGCAAACCCTAGATGAGGTGGGGCACTACGCCCAGGAAGACTGGGCCGAGAAAGTTGCCGCTGCCCTCGACAGCTTTTTGCGTCAGATGGCCCCCTAGGGAGGCTAATTGGTACCCCCTACACTCAGGGCCACCTGACCTCCCCAGCAGTTTCTCTCAAGACCTGCGAAATGATCTCGCCCAGGGCCAGAGGCTCGGCCCTCGTCGCCCCCCGACCGACCAGGAGTTGCATTAATAAAATCAACTTAAATAAGCTGATTACACAAGCTATGGCTTGATACCCTGACCCAGCTGAAATCTATAGAATAAAGACATAGAAGCGTAGTGCAGGGTGACAAAAATAGGTCGTTTTGCGGCTTCGGTATGAGCCTTTATTCAGGGAGCTTCCAATGGCAGTCAAGCAGCAGTTTCAAAGCTTTGCAGATCTCTTAGCCGAGGCTAAAAGTCCTGTCTTAGTCGATTTTTACGCCACCTGGTGTGGCCCCTGTCAGATGATGGCAGGTATTCTCGCCGAGGTTAACAGCGAGCTCAGGGGACAGATCAAAATTGTTAAGATTGACACCGATAAATATCCTCAGATTGCCTCTCAGCACCAGGTAGCTGCCTTACCAACGCTGGTTTTGTTCAAGGCGGGGCAGCCAGTGGATCGCATCGAAGGAGTGTTGCCCGCCGTCCAGCTGGTAACCCGCCTCCGGAGTCATCTGGACTAGGGTATGACAGCGGTACTCTGCGCGATCGCCCTGGGCAGCAACCTAGGCGATTCTCAGCGAATTCTTCAGGCCGCCCTAGTTGCCCTCCACACTCCACCGACCGTAGAACTGGTGGCCCAGTCTAGCGTCTATCAAACCGTTGCCATTGGGCCCCCTCAGCCCGATATCTTAAACGCCTGCGCCCTGGTCAAGACTAAACTGTCACCTCAGCAACTGCTCGACCGATTACTTCAAGTTGAGCAAGACTTCGGCCGTGTGCGGCGCCAACGCTGGGGACCCCGCAGCCTAGATCTTGACCTTATTTTCTATGGCCAGGTCTGCCTCACCGAGCCAACTTTGCATATTCCACATCCCCGACTGCGAGAGCGTGCCTTTGTGCTCATTCCCCTAGCTGAAATAGCTCCTCACTGGCTAGACCCAGTCAGTGGCCAATCGGTCAGGCACCTCTGTAATGCGGTTGACCCTGTCGGTGTAAAACAGCTAGATCCTATTCACGATCAGCCCTGAGTGAGATGTCTCAAACTCGCTACAATGGGTTGATCCTGTCGGTGCCCTTTTTGAGCCTTTCCCCATGCCGCTTGGTCAAGAGCCCCCTCAACTGCTAAAGCAGCGCTTATTCTACGCGGGCCGCAAGTTTAATTTTGAGGTCAATCGGCTGCGGTTGCCCAACCGGGCCGAGGGTGATTGGGAATGCATTCGTCATCCTGGTGGGGCCCTAGCTGTGCCCGTTACCGCCGCTGGCGAATTGGTTATGGTGCGACAGTACCGCTTCGCCATGCAAGGGCGGTTGCTAGAGTTTCCAGCGGGCACAATTGAGGCTAATGAGGCGCCTGCCGATACCATTCGTCGAGAAATTCAGGAAGAAATTGGCTATACCGCTCAAACCTGGTTGCCCATTGGTAATTTCCCCTTAGCGCCCGGTTATTCTGACGAAATTATTTATGCCTTTCTTGCCACTGATCTAGAACCAATTGAGTCACCCCCCGAAGCCGATGCTGACGAAGATATAGAGGTTGTTCTATTGACTCCAACTCAGCTAGAAAAAGCCATTTTGGCCGGAGAAGCCGTCGATGCCAAATCGATCGCTAGCTTCTATCTCGTCAGACCTTACCTGGAGAAGCTGGCAGCACTGTAAGCATCAAGAGCAGGTCATACCGGATCCTAACTGCATGCCCCCGGTTTGTAGGGGCGTAGCATGCTACGCCCCTACGAGGTT
>JBARVK010000670.1:0-5083 GCA_049646225.1 Nodosilinea sp. | reverse complement strand
ATCGCGCCCTTAGAAACCGCGTAGTCAACATACTCACCAGGGGCCCCCAGCCGGGCCGCTACCGACGAAACATTCACAATGGCCCCGCCGCCCCCGCCCCGCTGAGTTGACATGCGGCGGATCGCCTCCCGCGCGCACAAAATACTGCCGACCACATTGGTGGCCAAGACGCGGCTCAGCCGGGCTCCGTCGAGGTCTGCGACCCGCCGCTGCTGCTCCAAAATACCGGCGTTATTGACCAGTGCCGTCACCGGGCCCAGCTGTTCATCGACGGTCTCAAACAGCCGCACCACATCGCTCTCGCTGGCGACATCGGCGGCCACCGCAATAGCCCGAGGTCGGTCTCCAACCATTGCCCCGTCCCCCGCCTGGGTAATGGCATCGACCACGGCCCTGGCTGCCGCCTCATGATGCCGATAGTTGACGCACACCGCATACCCCTGCGCCGCCGCTAGCTGCGCTGTCGCAGCGCCGATGCCCCGGCTGCCGCCGGTTACAATCACGATTTGTTTCAGGGAGGACGCCATGGCTAAGGGCCTAGAGGGTTTTTGGAGGCTACGGTGTGATTACAGATAATGGCTCAGGCTGAGGCTGATGATATCGCTATTTTTAGGTCAGTCTGGATTGTGAGTTACGATCGCTCAGCGGTTGGGTCTGGGTTGGCCAAGCTGCCGCTGATGAACTGGTTTCTCGTAGAATCGAACGATCTCACAACGGCCTCTGTGGCGGCCCTCGGCACCACGCCGGAGCCGTGCTCGAAGAGAGCGTTATGCTAAGGCTCTAGCCCTGTAGCTACCCCCATGAGTCAAACCTACAAGACCACCGGCATTAACCTCAAGGCCGTGCCCCTGGGCGAGAGCGATCGCCTGCTCACCATTCTCACCCCCGATGTCGGTTTGGTGCGGGCGGTAGCTCCGGGGGCTCGCAAGCATCATTCGCGGCTGGGCGGACGCAGCGGCCTCTTTGTGATCAACCAGTGCCTGGTGGTCAAAGGCAAGCGCCTCGACAAACTGATTCAGGCTGAAACCCTGCGCACGTTTCCAAAGCTGAGTCAGCATCTGGGCCGACTGACTGCCAGCCAGTATCTCGCGGAGGTGGCCCTGCTAATGGCCCTGAGCGATTGCGCCCAAAGCGATTTGTACACCGTATTCGTAGAGCACCTGGAGCGCCTTGAAACCGCCGCCCCTGGCGCGCTGCTGGCGGCTCTTTGCCACGGGCTGTATCACCTGCTCGCCCTAGATGGGGTGGCCCCAGAGGTGCACCGCTGCACCCGTAGCCGGGTGGATATCGTGCCTAACCTGCTCGACCCCGCCTGGCGAGTCGAGTTTAGCGCCGAAGCGGGTGGGCTGGTACAGCTGGCTACTGCCCCCCAGCTGGCCGAGGTGACCGGGCACTACACCTATAGCCAAAAGCGCCCCACCTTGCTTACCGCCACCGATGTCGCCTTACTCCAGCAGTTGAGCAAGCCCGATCTGGTCTCGACCCTGCCCATTGGCTTACCCAGCGGCTTAGACTTGTCTGGGTCTGGAAAAACTCAGCAGCTATGGTCGCGAGTGGAGCGGCTTCTGCGAGAATATACTCAAGACTACTTTGAACGTCCCATCCGATCGGCGGCTCTGGTTGATGTCTGTTTTGCTACCGTTTAAACTACTGGGTAGTGAGCTGTCCAGTGCCCTGGTTCGTTGGTTAACCCATGCTCCGCGAGTTCGATGCTGATACTGATGCTCCTGAGGCCAATCATTTGCCTCAGGGCGAAGCTGAAAAAACTGCCCCAGTTATAGACTCTGCCTCTGGTTCATCGGGGTCGGAGCCAGCCGCTGAAGGCTTACCACCCGAGCCAGAGAACGGATTTGGAGCCATATTTCAAAACCGAAATTTTTTAATTTTGTGGACGGGGCAACTGTTTTCTCAGCTGGCCGACAAAGTTTACCTGGTGCTGATGATTGCCATCATCGCGGCGCGGTTCGAAACCCCTGGCCAAACCATTAGCGGCTGGGTCGCAGCGGTCATGATTGCCTTTACGGTGCCCGCCGTGCTGTTTGGAGCGCTGGCTGGGGTGTTTGTCGATCGCTGGCCCAAGCGCCCGGTGCTGATTTGGTCTAACCTGCTGCGCGGTGGGCTGGTGATCGCTCTGCCCATGGGCATTTGGCTCACCCTAGACTGGGGTACGCTGCTGGGGTTGCCGGTGGCCTTTTGGCTGCTGCTGACCGTGACGTTTTTAATTTCTACCCTAACTCAGTTTTTTGCTCCGGCGGAGCAGTCCATTATTCCGTTGATTGTGGCCGAGGGCGATTTGCTCTCCGCCAACTCCCTGTACACCACCACGATGATGGCCTCGGTTATCGTCGGCTTTGCGGTGGGCGAGCCGCTGCTGGCTCTGGCCGATCGCCTCATGCTGGCCCTGGGCGTTACCGACAATGGCCCGGCGATTTTAGTGGGTGTTAGCTACCTGACGGCAGGCCTGTGTCTGACGACGATGGCCCCAGGGCAGGAAACACTCGCCGCTGCCCATGAAGATTTGTCTCAGTTTTGGGCGGATATCCAAGACGGATTGCGCTATTTGGGTCAGCAGGTTCAGGTGCGGGTAGCGATTATTCAGCTCGTGCTGCTGTCATCGGTCTTTGCCGCCCTGGCGGTGCTGGCGGTGCGGCTGGCAGAAATGATTCCGGCAATTAAGGCCTCACAGTTTGGCTTTTTGCTGGCGGCAGGCGGGCTGGGCTTAGGCTTGGGAGCGGTGCTGGTCGGTAACTTTGGCCCCCGCTTTCCCCGGCGTTTTCTGAGCCTGTGGGGGGCCGTCGGCATGGCCGTTTGCCTAATTGCTCTAGCCTGGACCACGCAGCAGCTTTGGGCTTCGATGGCCATTATTGCCGTCCTCGGTCTGTGCGGTGCGTTTGTGGGGATACCCATGCAGACCTTGATTCAAGAAAAAACGCCAGAGGCCATGCGGGGTAAAGTATTTGGCTTGCAGAATAATTTAGTTAATATTGCCCTCAGTCTGCCCCTAGCCCTGGCCAGTGTGGTAGAAGCGCGCCTCGGGTTGGCCAACGTTTTTGTCGGTATGGGGGCTTTAGTGGGCTTAGGGGGAGTTGTAACCTGGTATATTGCCGATACGGCTATGAGAAAGGTCTAGGTTCTACGCTAGGCAGCGTTGTTATTATCTCAAAACGGCTAGCGAAGTGGTGCAGTGACCTGGGTGATAGCTAGAGAACGGCCCCTTGAGGCGATTCGGTAACGGATAATTATCCTGAGTCGGTCCCTGTAGCGCTGCGTGATCGCGTCAGTGTTCTACTGGCGCTTGTTTTGGTTGTTTAATGGGATATCGCTATACGGCATGCACATCGCGTGGCTAGGCAAAAAAACGCCCTTTTGTGGCAACGTTACCTACGGCCGAGAGGTCACCAACGCCCTGCTTGAGCGCGGCTACCGGGTTACCTTTTTACACTTTGCCCAATCCCAGGAGGGGCACGCCGCAAACCATCTCCAGCGCTCCGAAGAGGTGCCCTTACCCTTTCTGTTCAAGTCTCAAATCTTGACGATTCCCTCGCTCAAGTCAGGCAAGCTGCTGGCTGAAGCCCTAGAGCGATTACAGCCCGATCTGGTCCACGCCTCTCTGACGCTGTCGCCCCTTGACTTTAGGCTGCCCGAAATTTGTGCCGAGCTCAACATTCCTTTGGTGGCTACTTTTCACCCCGCCTTCGATCGCCGGGTGCGGAGCCTGACCTCGGGCACCCAGCACCTCACCTACCAGCTCTATGCCCCCTGTCTGGCCCACTACGATCGCGTCATTGTCTTCTCTGACCTGCAGCGCGACCTGTTGAGCAAGCTGGGAGTGCCCGCTAAGACCTTGGTGGTAATTCCCAACGGCGTCGATACCCGACGCTACTCACCGGGGCCGTCATCGATTAAGGCCGATCTGTATGCCCGGCGACTGTTTGTTTACCAGGGGCGTATTTCCCTCGAAAAAAATGTGGAGGCACTGCTGCGGGGATGGCGGCAGGCCGACCTGGGGCCAGACTGCAAGCTGGCCATTGTGGGCAGCGGCCCCCTGGAAGCCTCTTTAAAGCGGTTTTACGACGACGATGACATTATCTGGCTAGGCTACCTGGCGAGCGAACAGCGCCGCATCGATATTCTGCGGGCGGCGGACGGGTTTATTTTGCCGTCATTAGTAGAAGGGCTGTCGCTGTCGCTGCTGGAGGCGATGGCCTGCGGAACCGCCTGCATTGCCACCGACGCCGGGGCCGATGGCGAAGTGCTTTCGGCGGGGGCGGGCATTGTGCTCGATACCCAGCGGGTGTCAGCGCAGCTGCAAACCATTTTGCCTATCTTGCGCGATCACCCCGAAATTACTCAGCTTTTAGGGCATAAGGCCCGCGAGCGGGTGTTGCTGCGCTATACCCTCAAGGACAATATTTCTGCCTTAGAAACTATGTACAGCCAGGTGACGGCGCAACGCCTGATATGTGGGCAACGAGCGTGATTGAGGCTGAGCGGGTAGGCTACGGCTTTAGCTGATTTGCCACAATAGGGAATGTTCCTGTCGCCAGGTTCATGGTGTATGCCTATGCCTTCTCCTGGTATGGATTCTTACTTGGCGCAGGCAACTTTGGGCGTCGATTGTCAAAGGCGTTTGTGACCGCGCCAGCTATGTCCTTCGCATCGACTACAGTCAGTCGCCGCTGTCGCCAACATTCTCCACATGCGTTACGTATGAGCGGCAGACACCCGGTTTCTACTCGCCAAAACCTAAAATATAAACTACTTACGATCGCTTGCCGATGAGCTGGTCGCGCAGGGTTTTGATGCGATCGCGGTACTTAGCCGCCTCCTCAAAATCTAAATTTTTGGCGGCTTCTTTCATCTGCTTTTCGAGCTGGCCAATGAACTCGGGAATGTCTTCCAGGGGCAGCTCGTCCTTGTGCTCGTAGACCTCCTCTAGCTCGTGGGCGTTGAGGCGGCGAGACACTTCGAGGAACGACAAAATCGAGTTGCTGTTGCGGCGAATGATCGAGGTCGGCGTAATGCCGTTGGCCTCGTTGTGGGCGGTTTGGATGGCGCGGCGGCGCTCGGTTTCGCTGATCGC
>JBARVK010000669.1:0-12209 GCA_049646225.1 Nodosilinea sp. | reverse complement strand
GGCTAGTCTCAGCAGTAAATATTGAACTAATCGGTAGGAATGTGGCTAGAGAAGACGTAAATTCGCTGGCTCTCCAGGCTGCCGCAGAGGTCAGAAGGTTTAACGGTTTCGGGGGTGGGCACCGCGTCGTGGTGAAACACCTGGCGATCGAGGCCCACCTGCAAGCCGCTAAAGGGGTCGCTGCCGCCGGAGATCAAAAACGCCAGCTGGTCGATTTCGGGCCAGGCGGCGAGTTTGTCGAGCAGGGTGGCCACGGTCTTCATCTGCGGCTGTTCGCAATCGTGGTACCAGGCCTCGGCCCCTGCCACAGGCAAAGTATCTAGGCCCAGATTCACAATCAAATCGGGCTGGCTAAACAGGGCGGCGGCCACCGGGCGGGCTTCTTCTTGCAGCATCAGGCCCTGGCTGTGGGCCAGCTCGCGCAGGTGCTCTAGCTTTTGGTAGCGCTCTTGTACCGGCAGATCGCCCTTGCGCCAGTGAATCGCGACCGTGGCCAGGTAGGTCTGCACCAGCAGGTGGCCCAGCTTTTGGGCCTTGGTGGCCAGGTAGCCCGAGTTGTAGTCGGTGGCTTCGATGATCAGCGGCACCCGGTTCACCATTTCTAGGCCATAGCCTTTGATACCCGCAATTTTGCGCGGGTTGTTGGTGATCAGGCAAAACTTTTGCACGCCAATGTCGTTGAGAATCTGTGCGCCGATGCCGTAGTTGCGCTGGTCCACGGGCAGGCCCAGCTTTTCGTTGGCTTCTACGGTGTCAAGACCCATATCTTGCAGCGAATAGGCTTTGAGCTTGTTAACCAGACCAATGCCGCGCCCCTCCTGGCGCAGGTAGACCACCACGCCGCGCCCGGCGGCATCAATCATCTTGAGCGCCGCCTGAAGCTGCATGCGGCAGTCGCAGCGCAGAGAGCCAAAGGCATCGCCCGTGAGGCATTCGGAGTGGACGCGCACCATCACCGACTGGTCGGCAAAGGTGGTGGGGTCGCCCTTGACCATGGCCACATGCTCAGAGCCATCGAGCAGGTTGCGGTAAGCGTAGATGGCAAAGTCGCCAAATTGGGTGGGCATTTTGGCCACTGCTTCCCGCTGCACAAAGCGCTCGTGCTGGAGGCGATAGTAAATTAAGTCGGCGATGCTGATCAGCTTAAGGCCAAAGGTTTTGGCGTAGTTGACCAGCTCGGGCAGGCGCGCCATCGAGCCGTCTGGGTTTTGAATTTCGCAGATCACTCCGGCGGGGTAGAGGCCCGCCAGCCGCGCCAGATCGACCCCGGCTTCGGTGTGGCCTGCCCGCTTGAGCACGCCACCCTCCTTGGCCCGCAGCGGAAAGATGTGCCCTGGGCGGCGGAGATCTTGGGGACGAGCGTTGGGGTTGATAGCCACTTGAATGGTGCGGGCGCGATCGTCGGCGGAAATGCCGGTGGTAACGCCCCAGCTCAGGGCGGCGTCGATGCTAACGGTAAAGGCCGTCTGTTCGTTTTCGTCTTCGAAGGCGCTGGGGCTGACCATCAGCGGTAGATCTAGCTCATCGAGGCGATCGCCCGTCATGGCCAGGCAGATCAGCCCCCGCGCTTCCACGGCCATAAAGTTGATGTTGTCGGGGGTGGCAAACTGGGCCGCGCAGATCACATCGCCTTCGTTCTCGCGGTTTTCATCGTCGACGACCACGATCGACTTTCCGGCGGCCAGATCGTGGAGAGCCGACTCAATCGAGTCAAACTGAAAATCGGTGGGCATCTCATCGGTGGGCTGGCTGGCGGCGGGCAGCTCCGCATTTGGGTCGAGCACGATGGGGCTAGCCTTGATAAAGTACGTTCACTCTAAAATTCTAGCTTTACTGCTTCCGCTTCACCGAGCGCGATGGGTAAGACGCTCGACCCCGTGCCAAGCAACCATGCTGATCTGAAATTACTGGTTTACTATTACAGTGCTTATTCAATGAATCGTGCCGACGCGATTGGCAATCTAACCAGCGATTGGCATTCCCGTTTCTACCCCGCAACTCTATCCCCTAACTAACAGCCAGCCCTAGAACCATGAGCGATTCACCAGCAGGAAAAATTCAGGTCGGTATTGTCGGGGCATCGGGTTACGGAGGGGTGCAGCTGGTGCGTCTGTTGACCCAGCACCCCCAGGTAGAGCTGGTCTATCTGGGCGGCGACAGCAGTGCCGGGCAGCCCTACACCGACATTTATCCTCACCTGGCAGGTTCGGTCAATTTAACAGTCGAGCGGGTGGATTTGGGCGCGATCGCCCAGCGTTGCCAGGCTGTTTTTCTCTCACTGCCCAACGGGTTGGCCCACACGATGGCCCCCACGCTGCTAGAGCGAGGCTGCAAAGTACTCGATCTGTCGGCGGACTATCGCTTTGAAAATTTGAACACCTACCAGGCCTGGTACGGCGGCGATCGCGCTGATCAGGTCACCGCCGCTGAGGCCGTATACGGTCTGCCCGAGCTATTTCGCGATCGCATTCGAGATGCTCGCCTAGTCGGCTGCCCCGGCTGTTACCCCACCGCCAGCTTGCTAGGCATTGCACCTCTGCTCAAACAGGGACTGGCCCAGCCAGAGAGCCTGATCATCGACGCCAAGTCAGGCACCTCTGGCGGTGGGCGAGTGGCCAAAACCGGTATGCTCTTAGCCGAAGCCAGTAACTCTCTGGCAGCCTACGGCGTCGCCCGCCACCGCCACACCCCCGAAATTGAGCAGATTTGTACCCACCTGGCCAGTCACGAAGTCACTGTGCAGTTTACGCCCCACCTGATCCCCATGGTGCGGGGCATTTTGGCCACGATCTATGCCACCCTGCGCGACCCCGGTCTGGTGCGCGACGATCTGTTGACTATCTACAGCGCCTTCTACCGCGCTTCGCCCTGGGTAACAGTGCTCCCCAACGGCACCTATCCCCAAACCAAGTGGGCCTGGGGCACGAACCGCTGCTTTATCGGCCTCGAAACAGACCAGCGCACCGGACGAGTAATTGTTATGTCTGCCATCGACAACTTAATGAAGGGGCAGGCCTCCCAGGCAGTGCAGTGCTTCAACCTGATGATGGGGCTGGAGGAAGGACTAGGGTTGCCGACTACAACCTTTTATCCGTAGCAGATGTGTAAGTGGGCAGGTGAGTTGGCGGGTAAGCAAGCAGGTCGGTTGCTCCCCTCAGTCCGTCCAAACAACCTGACGCTCTGAACGGCTGCGGTACCCCGTTTGCTCTTGAATGACCCGACTGGCCTGGGCGGGGTCAAAGTGGCGATCAAATTCGGCCCGTAGGCGTGTGTTAGCCGCTTCTGCCTGGGCTAACTCGGCTCGAACATCTTCAAGCTGCTGCGCCTGGGATTGCAGGTGGGGTACCAGATGTCCCAGCGATACCGCGGCTATTACGCCTAAAAATAGATTTACTCCTAGCCTGGCGCTAAGCTCAAGGGCCAGGGTATAACGAGCCAACCGCCGCAGCGGGTCAGCCCGTCGCCGCCGCCTAGGGACACGTGAAGCAAACGGTGTAGGCAACAAACGGGGCTGGGTCGAACGACTCATAGAATAAAAACTCTGTGCAGGCTGGTACAGCAATAGCCACTGCGCTTAGGACATTCGTCACGACCGAGACAGGGGCGAAACAGTGGCGGATGGCCATCGCTCCGACGGGTTATGCAGAACGTTTTAGCCAATTTAGCGGTGGCTACATTATGCCTGAGAATTGTGGGAATAGACCTGCTCCAGCAGCCAATATGGGCAATTAACTTGAAGGAAAACACAGCGGTTGAAGGGGCCTCGACATACATCTTTAATCGTCCTTCATCCAGGTGAGTATTACGGAAACTTGATAGTTGAGTTTGGGGTTAAGGCATAATAAAAACAACGGAGTCCCTGCCCCATGCCTCGAAGACTTTTTATTGGCGACATCCACGGTCACTACGACGGCCTGCTGCGACTGTGGGATGCGATCGCTCCCGAACCCGGTGATGAAATTTACTGCGTCGGCGACTTAATCGATCGCGGTCCCAAGAGTGCCGATGTGGTCGATTTTGTGCGTCGCCATGCCACCAACTGCGTGCGGGGCAACCACGAGCAACTGATCCTCGACACCTTTGTCGACGGCAAAATTAACCCACCCACCCTCCAGGGCTGGATTTTTAGCGGCGGCCAGGCGACCTTGACCAGTTACCACGGGGCGGCGGCCACCCTCGAAGACCACCTGGAATGGCTGCGGCAGCTTCCCCTCTACATTGACCTCGGCGATCTGTGGCTGGTACACGCCGGGGTAAATCCCATGCTGCCCATTGCCGAGCAGAGCAGCTACGAAATGTGCTGGATTCGCGAAACCTTCCACAGCAGCCTGACGCCCTTTTTCTCCGACAAGCTAATTATTACCGGCCACACGATTACGTTTACGTTCCCCGGCGTAGACCCCGGCCAAATAGTCGCCGGGCGGGGCTGGCTCGACATCGATACCGGCGTTTACCACCCCCGCAGCGGCTGGCTCACCGCCCTCGACTGGGACAACCAGATCGTCTATCAGGTAAACGTATTCGAACCGATTGAACGGGTGCGATCCTGCGCTGAGGCGATTACCTACTTAGATCCAACCCTGCTTAAAAAGCGCCCTCGCGACCTACTCAGCCGCACTACGACGTAGGTTTTCAGGGAGTCACAGGTATTCGCTGAGGGGTCAGAGCAAATCCGAGTCGTACCCCCATTTCATACAGACGAACTGTTGTGTAGCGGCAAACGGTATTTGCCCAGTCCAATTGGGGATGGCTAGATACGCTCTCGCATCGTACCGAGTTCTGTAGCCATCGCCAGATCGGTTATACATTGATCGCCGTGAGCTGGCTCAGCAGTGGGTCAATTAGGGTCTGGTGTTTATCGGCTAAGAGCTGATCCATATAGGCCTGCAGCCGTGCTCCCTGCTCTAGATTGGGCACATACACCTGACCGCTGGGCCGGGTAAACAGAGGGGTGGTAGCGAGCTTTGCCAGCTCATCGCTGACGGGGCTCAGCACTAGGGGGCCGCTGCTGGTGTTGGGTAACAAACCGGGCGGTAGGCGACCTTCGAGCAGCGCCATCAGGTGAGCCTGGCAGGCTTCGACATTTAGACCCCGCTCCTTCAGCAGGTGCAGAATACCGCTGAGGGGCATGGGTTGCTCGGGCAGAGCCCGCAGTACCTCCATCAGCAGGAACATGTCGCTGTACTGGTGACGGGTCAGGTCTAGGGCCTGGGGGTAGCGCACCAGGTTGACCAGCCCGTAGGTGACCCGGCTGCAGCTGGGGGGGCGATCGCTGTGGTAGGTATCTTGAACAATGGTGGCATTGGGAAACTTCTGCCGCAGCCAGCGGGCGATCTTGGCCAGCGAGGCGCTGCCGCCCGTGCAAATCACCTGGTTGATTGCCTGGGTGTTCAGCCCTGACTCGCTCAGCAACCGATTTAAGTGGCCGTTGATGCGCTGAATGTAGGGCAAAATAATGCGGTCTTCGAGGTCTTTGCTGCGCACAATCCAGCGCTGGTCGGCCAGCTCTAGCTCAAACTGAGGCTGATGCTGAAGGATGATCTTGAGGTGGCGGGCCGCTTCCAGCACGCTCTGCCCCAACAGCGAGGCTTCTAGGCGCTGGTAGAGACCCTGGCGGCGGGCCATATCGGGTTCTGCCGGGCGCGGCATTTCACAACTATCGAGGTCTAGGTCTTGCCAGTGGGTGCCATCTAGCTCGGGGATGGCGGCCTGCCAGCCCCAGCCTGCGGCTTCGGTGGCGCGACTGTAGCCCTCGGCGGGGCGGCTCTGGCGGCGCTCGGCTGGGTGCAACAGGTGGGCAATAATATCGAGGTCAATGGCGTCACCGGCATAGCTCATCGAGTGCAGGGCAAAGTCGCCGTAGGTGAGATCGCCTAACGTCCTGGGCAGATTGACGATACCCACTTCGGTCACGCTGGCCCCGGCGGAAAGCACGACCGTACCGCCAGTCCAGGGGCAGGCATACAGCGTTTGCTGCTGCAGGGGCTGGCTGTTACCCTCGGGCAGAGGAGTTGCGGGATCGGGCAACCCCGACAGCACCGCCGCGATCGCATCTTCGACAAAATAAATATCGTCGGGGGTGCTGGTTAGCCCTGCCCCCAGCACGACCTCTCGCAGGTTAAAGGTATAGGTGTCGGGCCAGTTGGCGGGGTAGCTGACCACTACCCCCCGCAGCTGGTTCAGAGCCTGGGTGATTGTATGGTGTTCTAACCCCACCGCGCCTACGGTAAAAGCGGCCTCTGAAGATAGCCCCTGGGGCAGCGTCGCCAGCAGGTCTCGCAGGCTGTCTTGAAAAATTTGGAGGGGCAGGCAGTCGCAATCAGACCACTGAATTTGGGGCTGAGCGATAGGTTCATCGCCCACCACCGCCGGAATACTCAGTTTGAGGTAGGGCTTGATGGCCTTTAGCAACACCGTGCTCGAGTCGTTGGCGTCGCTATCGCTCCAGTTCACCGTCAGGGCCGAAGACCCGATAGATTGCACCCGATAGCGATCGCTGTCGTCTACCGGGCCCACCGAAGCCAGGCTGGGCAGCCGAAAGAATTTATCGGCGGTCGCGCCCGAAATAGCGTTATCGACCCAGTAAAGCGGATACACCTGCCCCCCTCGCCGCTCTAGCAGCACCGCTGATAGGCCCGTTGTGCCCACGTCTAGGCCCAAAAACCACAGCGGGGTAGGAGCTGGTGCCTCTGGCTCGTCAGCCTCCGGCGGGGCTGGAATAACGACCGACTCGTCTACAGCGGCGATCGCGTCGTCTGCATCGAGATTCTCTGGCGCAGCCTGCTTGTCTAAAGACTCGTCAAGGGCAGTCTCGGGCTCGGCCTGGGTTGGTGGGGCAACGGGGCTGTCCAAGGGCGGGGCGACCGCCTCCGGCACCACGACCGCCTCCGGTGCCACCGCTGCAAAGGCCTGGAACACTATTTCGTCTAGCTGTTCGACCGGATCTACAGCGGGGGCAAGCTCAGATTGCTCCTGCGGCGAATCAAACTCACCGATTTCTAACTCAGGACTGGCCAAATTCAGGGCGTCTGGTTCTAGGGCCTCCGGAGCCAGATCCACTGGGGTCAGATTGTCTAGCTCTTGCCAATCTGACCCAGCAGGTGTCAAGTCGGCAGGTTCTAGGGCGGCAGGGGCCTGAGCCTCTAGTTGGTCTGGGGCATCTGATTCTGATAGGGATGACCCCAGGTAGACGGCTGCCTCGGGCTCCAGCGCATCGAGGTCAATGGCCTCAGGCCCAAGGGCTTCGGGTTCAAGGGTCAGGAGATCATCAATCAAAAAATCATCGACTGTCGCTGGGGGCTGAGCCTCTAGACTCAGCGTATTGGCCGTCAAAAGCTCGTCTGAAGGTTCCAGATCGGCGGATTCATCTGGGGCCAAGGACACGGAAGTTGGCCCGGTCTCGGACGGCGGCAGCGCCTGGCCTGGCGACGGTTCCAGGTCAAGTTCCGATAGCCAGTCAGGGATGTCGCTATCGGCGGCGGCATCAGAGGCGGCGGCTGGGCCATCCGCTAGACCCTCAAGGGACAGATTAGCCAGGGTCAGCTCCAGGCTATCGTCGCGGGGAGCGGGAGCTGCGGGGTCAAGGCTAAAGTCGGCATTGAGGTCGAGGGCGG
The DNA here is from genome assembly GCA_049646225.1 of Nodosilinea sp. Classification (GTDB taxonomy): domain Bacteria; phylum Cyanobacteriota; class Cyanobacteriia; order Phormidesmidales; family Phormidesmidaceae; genus Nodosilinea. Next base: position 4,596 of record JBARVK010000669.1, on the reverse strand, counting down.
AACGGCGATCGCCCTCTGACTCAGAAGCATCAGCCGATGAAAGGGGGTAATTCCCAAACAGATCCGCGTCTACCGTTGGGTCTTGATCGGAAAACGGATCGCCCGCCACCGATTGTTCTAGCTCGGTCGAAACCGCTGGCTCAGGCTCTGCGATCGCATCGAGGTCAAAGGCATTGTCTAAGCTCAAGTCGAGGTCGAGATCGAGGCTAAGGTCTGAATCCGTAGCTAGAGGAGCCAATGGCTCAGGGGGAGACTCCAGCAGCGCGTCGAGATCGATGAAGTCAATCATCGCTGCCATAGACCCAGCGGCTTCTGTGGCCCCCGCCTGAGGAGAAGCGGCGGTTGGCGGCTCTGGCGGCTCGTCGGCATTAGGTTCGGCCACGGAACTGGCCCCTGCCGCATCCAAGATGTTGTCGAGACTGATTTCGCGCTGCCAGTCGGTGGCGGCCTCGGGTTGAGCCTCTGCGACGGGGCCAGCGGTTTCAGGATCGCTATCGCCTAGGGCCGCCAGGTCGTCTAGGGACCCAGACGCATCGTCAGCCAGGCTTTCCGATGCGTTGATCCCTGGCCCATCCAGGGTCAGGATTAAATCGTCGAGAGTGACCGAGAGAATTGGCTCTGGAGGGCCGAAGTCAAAATCGGGTTGAGATGGCGCCGCCATGCCCCAGGTGTCTAGGGTTAACTCTGGGGCTGGCTCAGAACCGATCGAGGCTGTCAGGTTGGAGCCCTGCTGCGGCAGAGCTAGCTCGTCTTCTAGATTTTCGTCTCCTAGGTTCAGGTCTCCCAGATCCAGGTCGGCCAGGGTTGCGCCCTCGGTTGAACTGTTTGAGGCTGGGGAGAGATCACCCACTGCAAACAGATTGGCGATCGCATCGTTGGGCGGTGGATCGGGTTGACGAGCCGATTCAGGGGGGCCATCGGGGCCGCTCGCAGTGCCAATGTCGAAGTTTTCCAGGCTAAGGCCGCCCGCGTCATCTACGTCTGGGTCGGGCACAGAGCCAAACTGGCTGTTCGTGGTGAGTTCATCTAGGCTAGCGCCAGACTGGGGTTCTGGCGCCAGGGGCATCAGCGGGTCGAGGGTGAGCTCGCCCAGCCAGTTCTCCAAAGTAAGCGAAGGGCCGGTGGCTCCAGTCTTGGGTCCCGCCTGGGGCGATCGCTCCGCTGTCGGCGGGTTAGACTGGCTCGGCTCGGCAGATAGGTCGGTAAGGTCGCCCAAGGTCAACCCCGACTCGCCCAGCGCCGATTCTTCTGAACCTAAGCTGAGGTCTAAATCGGACAGGAGCGAGGCCAACGGCGATGGGTCTTCGGCGGGGGCCGTCGGCGCGTCGAGGGTGCTAAACAAATCCTCAGGTGCGGCGGGCCTGGGCGATACATGGCCAAATAGATCCAGCTCTGGCCCCTCGGCTCCACCGTCTGCGGCGGCAGGTGGGTCAGTCACAGCCTCATCCGTCGCGTCACCAAACAAATCTACCCCCAACCGATCGGGATCTGAGACCTCGGCGGTCGGCTCGGCCATAGCCCCCAGCGGAGCGTCCGCCAGGGCTGACTCGATATTGCTCAGATCTATATTGCTCAAATCTAGCGAATCGTCGGGCAGAGCCGCTTCGGGGATTGCCCCGGCATCGCCAAACAAATCGACCGCCTCTCGGTCTTCGATCGGTTCGGGGGTAGGGGCGATCGCTTGCTCTGTCGCCTCCGTAGACGGCGGCAGATCAAATAAATCCAGATCGGGTTCTGGTTCGTTATCAGGAGCAGAGGGGGCTAAGAATTCGTCGCTGAACAGATCGAGGCTGGATTGATCAGAGGACGGAAGGGCCTTATCCCCAAACGAGTTGTCGCTGTCCAGAGCGGTCGATACATCGAGATTGAACACGTCAGGCTCGGCCAGCGGGGGGGAAATATCAGTGTCCAAAGCTGACAGATCGAGCTGGTCAAGATCTAGATCAGGCTCATCGGCGGGTGACTGGCTTAGATCTGCGATTGACTCATCCGCCACGTAACGGCTCAGATCAAACGAGGCGGCGGTAGCGGTGGTCTCAGGGCCAGATTCATCTAGCCCCTCAGGCAGGTCAAACTCAGGCAGGTCTGAAGCCTGGGAGAGAGAGGGGGCATCCTCTCCCAGGTCAAGATTAACCCGATCGGGAATCGCAGCCTCGGTAGGAGCGCTGTCGGGGCTGGGCGACCGATCGAAATCTTGGCGAGGGCCAGGAGCGCTGTCGGCAGTTTCGGAGGGTTCCGCAGCATCTTCAGGCGGGGGGATAGGCTCAAAGAAGCCTGGCAGGGCGGGCTCTGTCGCTGTCTCCAAATAATCGAGGTCTTGACGGAGCTGGTCGATCACAACCTCATCCACGGGCAGATCGTAGCTGCCCGTGGCGGGCCGATCGTCCTGGGCCAGCAGGTCTTCGTCCGGTGAGGCGGCCATAAAACCGCCCAAGGCATCGTCGTTGTCGTCGTCAGCGGTGTCTAAATCGCCCATTTCCCCAGGGCTAGGGGGCAGCAAATCATCAAAAGATTCGATGGTTTCTGGGACGTCGTCCTCGCCGTCCGCTAGCCTGCCCGCCAGGCGGGGAGTGGGTTCTGCCAGGGTGTCGCCAAACAGATCGTTGCGGTCGGCCTCTGGGCCTTCAGGGCTGGCATTGGTCTCCGCCGCTTCGCCAGCCTGAATCAGTACAGCCAGGTCTTCAGGCCGGGGCAGATCGGTGACCAGCGGTGGCTCAGGTAGCTCATCGGCGGCGATCGCCTCAGCCGCCCTGTCAACCTCTAAAAGGGCATCGACGGCCTCAGTCGCTGTTCCCGCCGCTTCGCTCAAGTCAGCTGCGGTTTCAGCGGCATTGGCCCCAGCCGCTTCAGCAAAAAAACCGCCCCCAAACAAACTTTGGTAGAGGTCATCTAAGGCCGACTCTGTTTCCACGCCAGCGGCGGCCACATCGGCACTCAGGTCGCTCTCCCGCTCCGGTAGCGATACAGCTGGGGCCGGGTCGGCGGCAGCGGCGTCGAGGCTGTCGAGCAGCGGCAGATCGAGAGGCAGACCATCCTCTGCGTCAAGGTCAAGGGCAGCCTCTAGGGCTTCATCGAGCTGGAGTTCGGTAATGTCCTCGTCGAGATCAGCCCCCAGATCAAATGCCTCCAGAGCCAATTCGGATTCCAGATCGCTTGTCAGATCGCTTGACTGATCTGCGGCGACCAAGGTGTCGCCAGCCGAAGGCTCTGGGGAAGGTACGGAAGCAGAGTCTTGAAGCCGGGACTGGGGCAGTTCTCGCCGTTGTCCAGCGTCTAGATAGGCCAGGGTTTCCGAGTTGATCTGCTGATCTAAATGATCGACTAGGGTGCTAACGATGAGCTCGCCCTGCTGGCCCAGGGTGTGCATCTGGTTGAGGCCCTGGTTAAGGGAATTTTGGTAACTGTAAATACTCTGCTTTAGAGTCTCAAACACCGATCGAAAGGACTGATCAAGCCCCAGCATGACCTGGTCTGACTGCGCCTGAATGTGCTTTAAAAACTCCAGTCGCTGGATGGGGGAGAAAACAGGGGTATCGCCGTCAGGTGCAGTGCCCTCGATTAGACCATAGGCGTTGGCGGTAGCCGTCTCGAGCCGCTGCACCGACTGGTCAACCTGGTTGCTCAGGTGGGTCTCTAGCTGGTGGGCCATCTGCTGCAGGGCGGCTTCCCAGCTCGGCGGCAGCTGGTGTAAGGCTGCGGCCTGGTCGATCTGCGATCGCTGCTGCTGAAGCTGCTGCACCTCCTGGAGCAACAGCTCGCGCTGCTGCCGAAGGGTGGCCACCTCATTGCGCAGTGGGTCTAAAATCTGCATGGTCTGCCCACGCAGATACTGCATCTCTTGCAGCAACGCCTTCAGCACCTGGCTAGAAGCCGCAGCGGTAGGGTCGTTGGGTAGACCGCTGGGGTCAGGCGTAAAAGGTGCAGCCTTAGCCTCCGCCAGGTAAGCCCGAGCGCGGGCTAATAGCTGGCGCTGAGTGGCATCGTTCGACATAACCCAGGGCAGCCGGGGGGCGGCTTCCCCCAAAATTGCGTCAATTTCTGCTACCAGAGCTTCCAGTTCATCCTGCTGCACAGCCACCTCTTTGCTTACCTTTCCCGACGATTGCCAAAGTGTATGTCAGGCATCTCTAAAAATCATCAGACCGGAGTATCGAACCACCAGTGCTAGCAACCCTCGCTAACGTTAACTGCCTTCGGTTCCCCAAACACGAGGGATGAACTCAATCTAAAAAGCGATCGTTTCGTCTGCGGCCAGAGGCCTGCTGTCGTTGAGGAGGGTGATATAGTGCTAAAACTTTTCACACTAGCTGGTTTAGCTCGCCAACTGCCAATAGATTTATTCTACCCCTGCACTGGGATAGGATAGGTTTAGACAATTTAACAACACTAATTTAAATAAAACGTTTGAATTTTGGAGTAATGAATGGATGCTCGTCATAAACCTCGAGATACTGATGCCGATCTCAAACTAATTCGTTCAGCCCTGTTGTTCCATGAACTGCCAGAGGCCGCTGTAGCTGAAGCCACAAGCCAAGTGGTCTCCCGCCGTCATCCGGCCAACCAAGTTATTTTGCTCGAAAACGACTGGGGTAGCTC
>JBARVK010000668.1:0-3723 GCA_049646225.1 Nodosilinea sp. | reverse complement strand
TCATAATGCTCTGCACGACAATCTTACTGGGCTCCCCAATCGAAATTTTTTTATAAAAAAAGCCGATCGCTTGATTCAAAAAAGACTCCATGACAAAAGCCACGAATTTGCACTGCTTTTTGTCGACATGGACAAGTTTAAGGTAATTAACGATAGTCTTGGGCATCTAATTGGAGACGAGTTCATCGTTCGTGTTGCAAATAGACTTAAAGAATGTCTTCGTCCCAGGGACATTATTGCTCGATTTGGGGGGGATGAATTTACGCTTATTATTAATAATGTAAGTTATGTAAACGAGGCTATTCTGATCACGAGGCGCTTGCAGACAGCATTGACTAAGCCGATTAAATTGGGCGGCCATGAACTGATACCCAGCGCCAGCATTGGTATCGTTCTTAGCAATGACTGCTACACCAACGTCAATGACATGCTTCGGGATGCTGACTTGGCGATGTACCACGCTAAAGCGTCAGGGCGATCGCGGTTTGAGCTGTTTGATCAAGAAATGCATCAAAAAGCTTTGAAATTTATTAAACTAGACAGCGATCTCAGGCAGGCCCTGAGAAGGGACGAGTTTAGATTATTCTATCAGCCGATCGTCTGTCTTAAAACCCAAAAGTTGGTAGGGTTTGAAGCCCTGATACGTTGGTTTAATCCTGACCGGGGCCTGGTCAGCCCGACCGAATTTATTCCACAGGCTGAGGAAACGGGTTTGATCATTCCCTTAGGAGAGTGGGCTTTGAAGGAAGGATGTAGACAGCTCGGCAGCTGGTATCAGATTGCAGGCGCAGATCCCGACTTGACGCTCAATATAAATCTTTCTTCAAAACAGTTCTCTAGCCCAAATTTGACTCAGCATATTGCTGACCTGCTCGAAGTTTTTTCTATCAATCCTAGGAATCTGAAGCTTGAGATAACCGAGAGCATTATTATGGAAAATAGCCAGTTTTCGATTGACGTATTCCATCGACTGAGAAAAATTGGCGTTCAAATCTGTATCGATGACTTTGGCACCGGCTATTCTTCGCTCAGCTATTTGCATCGGTTCCCAATTGATGCCCTCAAGATTGACCGCTCTTTCGTATTAGCGATGGATGATGCGGCTCAAAATACAGGCTTTGCGATCGCTCAATCGGTCGTTGGCCTGGCCCACAACTTAGGCGTGAAAGTGGTTGCTGAGGGCGTCGAGAGTGCTAGACATTTGGTTTGGCTACGGTCCTTTCAGTGTGACTATGGCCAGGGCTATTTCTTTGCCAAGCCTCTGGACGCAGACAAAGCGACGGCCTTAGTTAAAGGAGAGCTGGGGTGGAGCTATGCGCAGAACGTACCTCTGGAACCACTCTTAGGCCGAGGTCTGGGCCACCCTTTTTAAACAACTTCAGCCGTGGGGGTGCATAGCAAAAGGCCAAAGGAAGCTATAATCTACATTAATCCGACCGGAAAACCGTAGATTAAAGCTGTAGGAAATGATTGAGCCAACCCGATCCATTTTTTATGGGTCGCCATTACGCTTGTAACACCGCTTGCTAGCGCCCAGCACCATCCTCGCTGGTGTGCTCTACGGTTGAACTCTCTAACATCCCCTTCTGTTGCCCTAGCGCCATGGCCGCCTCTGCTTTTAGCTCTGACGATCGCTTCTACTACTTTGCCTACGGCTCCTGCATGTGCCCGGTTGATCTGAAGCGATCGCTGGGCGAAAGCACCCACGCTTACGTGATTGGCCCGGCCACGCTGGAGGGCTATCGCCTGGGTTTCTTTCGGCGATCGCGGCTGCGCGACTGCGGCGTGCTTGATGTCGTACCCAACTCTTGCTCAACTGTCCAGGGGGTACTCTACAGTCTGCCTTGGCGGCTCAGTCCGGCTCTCGATCTACGCGAAGAGGGCTATTGCCACGAGAGGGTCACCGTCAACTGCCAGGGAAAACTCTACGGCGATACGCGCACCTATTCGGTGATCAGCAAGACTCACGAAGAAATTGCCCCCAATGAGTGGTACTCCAGCGTAGTCATGCGCGGAGCCGCCACCTGTGGGCTTCCTGAACAATACTGCTGGGAACTGTTCCACCACATTCACTCGCTGCAGCGGCGACAGGCCGCAGCACCGCTGCGTAGCATTGCCTAGCGGAGGGTCTGAGCATTCCCTATAATAGGGGCTAACGCTAACCCTTCACCCCCGCCAATCCTGTGACCCAGACGCCGCTTTCGCCTCGCCCTGATGTAAACGCCGCTCGTCCTGATGCCCTGGGCCGCTTTGGCCAGTTTGGCGGCAAGTATGTGCCCGAAACGCTTATGCCCGCTCTCTTTGAGCTGGAGCAGGCGTTTTACCAATACCGCGACGAGGCTGACTTTAAAGCCGAGCTAAATGGCTTGCTGAAAGATTACGTGGGTCGGGCCACGCCGCTATATTTCGCCGAGCGGTTGACGGCTCACTACCGCCGTCCCGACGGCAGCGGCCCCGACATTTACCTGAAGCGCGAAGATCTCAACCACACGGGTGCGCACAAAATCAACAACGCCCTAGGGCAGGTGCTTTTGGCTAAGCGCATGGGCAAGCAGCGCATCATTGCCGAAACCGGGGCCGGGCAGCACGGCGTGGCCACCGCGACGGTGTGCGCTCGCTTTGGTCTCCAGTGTGTGATTTACATGGGTGTGCAAGACATGGAGCGCCAGTCGCTGAACGTGTTTCGCATGCGGCTGATGGGGGCCGAGGTGCGCGGCGTGACGGCGGGCACAGGCACCTTGAAGGACGCTACCTCTGAGGCCATCCGCGACTGGGTAACGAACGTAGAAAATACCCACTACATTTTGGGCTCGGTGGCGGGGCCGCACCCCTACCCCATGATGGTGCGTGACTTCCACGCTGTAATTGGGGCCGAAACTCGCGCCCAGTGTCTCGAAAAATGGGCTGGCCTGCCCGATATTCTGATGGCCTGTGTCGGCGGCGGCTCCAACGCCATGGGCTTGTTCCACGAGTTTGTTAACGAGCCGTCGGTGCGCATGATCGGCATTGAGGCGGCGGGCAGCGGTGTGGATACGGGCAAGCACGCGGCGACACTGACGGCGGGGCGGGTAGGTGTGCTGCACGGCGCGATGAGCTACCTGCTGCAGGACGGTGATGGTCAGGTGATCGAGGCCCACTCCATTAGCGCCGGTCTAGACTATCCCGGCGTTGGCCCCGAGCACAGCTTCTTGAAAGATGCGGGCCGGGCTGAGTATTACAGTGTGACCGACCAGGAGGCTTTGGATGCCTTCCAGCGGGTGTCGCGCCTGGAGGGGATCATTCCTGCCCTCGAAACCGCCCACGCCTTTGCCTATCTCGAAACCCTCTGCCCTCAGTTATCAGGCAATCCCCGTATTGTGATTAACTCATCGGGGCGGGGCGATAAGGATGTGAATACGGTGGCTAAAGCATTGGGCGGGCTAGAATAATGGCGGACGGTTTTGAAATCTGCGATCGCGACCTTACCCCCGAGTTGCTAACCCGCTATAAACAGGCCGATGCGATCGCCTGCGATACTGAGACCATGGGCCTGCTGCCCCAGCGCGATCGTCTCTGTCTGGTACAGCTAGCCGACCCCGATGGCTACGTGGCGGTGGTGCGCATTGAGCTGGGCCAAGTCGAAGCGCCCCTGCTCAAAGAACTACTCGAAGCGCCCAACATTCTCAAGCTTTTTCACTTTGCCCGCTTTGATTTGGCCACCCTGAAGCACAACCTGGGCATTAC
>JBARVK010000667.1:0-11181 GCA_049646225.1 Nodosilinea sp. | reverse complement strand
GTATTTATTGGTGGGCCTGGAAAAATCCAAATCGATCGCGACTGCATGATCGCTTCGCATTGCACCATCATTGCCAACAATCACAGATTCGATGACTTTGATACACCGATTAACACCCAGGGATTTACCTGTGAAGGTATTCACATTGAAGAAGGGTGCTGGATTGGTTCTGGAGTTAGGGTTCTAGATGGTGTAACGATTGGTCGCGGCAGCGTAATTGGGGCGGGTGCCGTGGTCACAAAAGACATTCCGCCTTATTCTATTGCGGCGGGTGTACCGGCTAAGGTCATTCGCAAACGAGAGCGGACGTATAAGCCTGCCCGTGAACACAGTTTTGCTTGACTAGCTGCTCTTTCTTTCTGGAGAAAGCTTGACGGTCTCGGTGGCGTAAATCTACTAAATAGGGGATGATTCTGAATGCCCGCCGTGGCACCGATATTCACCCCTTGCGAGGCCCTGTGTCAGACGCGAAACCTTCTCGTTCTCTCGCCAATATTGCGGGCATTGTGGCTGTGGCCACGATCATCAGCAAGTTTGCTGGGCTATTTCGTCAGCAGGCGATCGGGGCGGCCTTTGCGGTGGGGCCGGTGGCCGATGCCTACAGCTTTGCCTACATTATTCCGGGTTTTTTGCTGATTTTGCTGGGGGGCATCAATGGGCCCTTTCACAGCGCGATCGTCAGCGTGGTGGCGCGGCAGGACCGTAAGGAGACCGCAGCCCTAATTGAGGCGATCAACACCCTGGTGGGGCTACTGCTGCTGGGGGTGTCGGTGCTGCTGTTTGCGCTGGCGGGGCCAATTATCGACACCATTGCCCCAGGGCTGGCTTTAGCTGATGCAGCCGCGCGGGATATCGCCGTGCTGCAGCTCCGCATTATGTCGCCGATGGCCATGCTGGCGGGGCTGATTGGCATTGGCTTTGGGGCGCTGAACGCCGATAGCCAGTTTTGGCTGCCCTCCATTAGCCCCATTTTCTCCAGCGGGGCCGTGCTGGTGGGGCTGGGGCTACTCTACGGGGCGATCGGACGGGATATTGCCAGCCCAGACTATTACCTGCTGGGTGGAGCAGTGCTGGCGGCTAGCACCCTCAGTGGTGCGGTGCTCCAGTGGCTGGCGCAAATTCCGGCCCTGTGGCGATCGGGGCTGGGACGGCTGCGGCTGCGCTTTGACTGGTCAATTCCGGGAGTGCGCGAGGTATTTCGGGTGCTGGTGCCGGCAACCCTGTCGTCGGGGATGCTGCAGATCAACCTGTTTACCGACTTGTTTTTTGCCTCGTTTATTCCCGGTACGGCGGCGGCGCTGAGCTACGCAAATCTGCTGGTTCAGACCCCCCTGGGCATTATCTCCAACGTCATTTTGGTACCTTTTTTACCGCTGTTTGCGCGGCTGGCGGCTCCTGAGAACTGGCCAGAGCTGAAAACCCGCATTCGCCAGAGCCTCATGTTTACAGCCCTGACCATGCTGCCCCTGGGGGCGCTTTTTGTGGTGCTGGCCCAGCCCATTGTGCGGGTGATCTACGAGCGCGGAGCCTTTGATGCGGAAGCCTCGAACCTGGTGACCTCGGTGCTGGTGGTCTACGGCCTGGGCATGTTTGTGTACCTGGCCCGCGACGTGCTGGTGCGGGTGTTTTACGCCCTGGGCGATGGACAAACGCCCTTTCGGATTAGCCTGATCAACATTGTGCTGAACGGGGTGCTGGATTTTTGGTTCATTCGCTGGCTGGGAGCACCGGGTCTGGTGCTGGCTACGGTGGGGGTAAACGTGTTTTCGACCCTGGCGCTGACGACGATTTTGCATCGGCGGCTGCGGGGTCTGCCGCTGGGGGAATGGGGTGGGGCGATCGCCCTTCTCACCCTGCTGAGTGCGATCGCGGGTACCGCCGCCTGGGGCACGCTGCGATGGCTAGAGACTCAGTTCGGCACCGAGGGGCTTGGGGTGCTGCTGCTGCAACTGTTGGTTCCGGGCGGGGTTGGAGTATTCATCTTCGTGGCTGGCGCGTTTCTGTTGCCCATACCTGAGACGAAGCAACTCGCGGCGCGGATTCGAGAGCGGGTGAGGCGCTAGGTAGGGGATTAGGGATGATGCGATCGCATCATCCTTAATCCCTGCCGCTATGCTGATAGGGCAAGTTGAGGGCAGGCTCTATGGTGGCAGCTACACCCGTCGATCGAGAGGCGGCGCTGAGTCAGATTCGTGGGGGGCTCAGGCGGGGACAGCAGGCCTTAGCCGACTGGACCGGGGGGCGGCTGGCGGTGTCGGCGGTGCCGGGGTCGGGAAAATCGACGGGGAGGGCGGCGGCGGCGGCGATCGCGATCGCCCGTCACCAGCTGCACCTGAACCGACAGCTGGTGTTGGTCACCTTTACGCGATCGGCGGCGGCCAACCTCAAAGTCAAGGTGCGGGGACACCTCAAGGATTTGGGCCTGCCCCAGACCAGCTTTACCGTCTCCACCCTGCACGGGCTGGCCCTCACCATTGCCACCCGCAATCCCGAACTCTCGAATCTGAACTTAGACACCCTGACGCTGGTTTCTCCGGCCCAAAACAACCGCATTCTGCGGGCCTGTGTGGAGCAGTGGATTGTCGCCAACCCCGACCTCTACCATCGTCTGATCGAAGGGCGACAGTTCGACGGCGAAGAAACCGAGCAGCTGAGGCGGCAGTCGGTGCTGCGGACCGAGGTGCTGCCCAGCCTGGCCCATACCGTGATTCGCGAGGCCAAAAGCTCGGGGCTAATGCCCGCTGAACTGCTGGAGCTGGCCCAGAGCGTTAACCACAGTCTGCCGGGGGATGTGGAAGACTACGACGTGCTGACCATTGCGGCGGGGCTCTACGATCGCTATCAGGCTCTCCTCTCTCAGCGGGGCTGGATCGACTACGACGACATGATTCTGGGTGCCCTGCGCACTCTAGAGAATGCCGACAGCCGCCGATTTTGGCAGGGGCGCATCTTTGCTGTGTTTGAAGACGAAGCGCAGGATTCATCGCCCCTGCAAACCCGGCTACTGACGCTGCTGGCCGCCAATCCTGAAGATCCGGATGGGGAACCTAACCTGGTGCGGGTGGGCGACCCCAACCAGGCGATCAACTCGACGTTTACCCCGGCAGACCCGGTGTTTTTCAATCAATTCTGCGATGACTGCCGCCGCCAGAACCGCCTAGTAACAATGGATCAGGCCGGACGCAGCAGCGCGATCATTATGGCGGCGGCCAACCACATGCTGGCCTGGGTGAACCAGGCGCGGGTGGCTGGGCCAGAGACCCCCTTTCGGGAGCAGGCGATCGCGCCTGTGCCCCCTAATGACCCCCAACCGGGGGCTAACCCAGCACCGCTAGGGGCCGGGCTAGAGATGCTCTCGCCGCCGACCACACAGGATTCTGTTCGGCTGATCGCCGAGCGGGTGCGCGATCTCTATGCCGAGCACCCCAACACCAGCTTTGCCATTCTGGTGCGGGAGGGTCGTCAGGGGCAATACATTGGCAGCCTGCTGCGCGACCCCGAGCAGATTAATGGCGTCGATCTGCTCGCGATGGGACTAACGTTTTATGACGTGGGCGAGCAAGACCGACAGACCAAAGTACCTGAAGAAATGCTCGCCCTGCTGAAGTTTATCGAGCGCCCCCACTCGCCCGATATGCTCAAGGGAGCGCTGCGGGTACTGGTCGATCGCCAGCGCATTCCCACCCAGGATCTCAACGCGCTGGCCCAGGCCCCCGAGCAGTTTCTCTACCCCGGCCCGCTGGATACCCCACCCGATACCGAGGCGGCGCGGACGGCCCGGCGATACTGCGCGGGGCTGCTGCGATCGCGCCTCGAACTGCCCCCCTATAGCCTGTTTTCATTCATTGGTTTTACCCTGGGCTACAACCAGAGCGAACTGGCCACCGCCGATAAGCTAGCAGCCCGGGTGAGCCAGCAAATTCGCCATGACAATACGCTGCCAGCCGCGATCGCCGTGCTGCAAGATATCGTTGGCTCCGAACGCTTCACCGCCGTCAACACCGAAGACACCGACGACCTCTACACCCGCCCTGGGCAACTGACGCTGATCACCATGCACAAGGCCAAAGGGCTCGATTGGGATGTGGTGTTTTTACCCTTCCTGCACGACAAAACCATTCCGGGCAGCCTGTGGGTGCCGCCCCAGGGCGAGTTTTTGGGCGACTTTACCCTGGCAGAAGTGGCCCGCGCCCAGATTCGCACCTATGCCCACGCCGGGGCCACACCAGGCCGGGGAGAAATTCCCGACATCGTGACCGCCTGGGAGCAGGCCAAACACCTCAAAGCCGCCGAGGAGTACCGACTACTCTATGTCGCCATGACCCGCGCCAAGCGCCTGCTGTGGATGTCTGCGGCCAAGCAGGCCCCCTTCACCTGGAGCAAGCCCGAGAATGTGCAAGCCGCCAACCCCTGCCCCGTGCTGCCAGTGCTGCGAGAGTGGGTGAGTAAAGGAGTAGGTAGATAGGTGGATGAGTGGATAGAAAACAAGAGATTTGCCGAGCTGCAAAGAGGTTCGGCAAACCACAATTCATCTACCAAAGTCCAAAATCCCCCATCTCAGGTTCCTAATCGATGCGCTCGATTTGCCAGAGAATTTGGTTTCCTTCCCGCCGTACTCGCGACACTGACCAGTTACGCCAGGCCCAAAATTCGCCCCGACTGGTAACGGCGCTAGCGTTCACATCCATCAAATCGGCAAGTTCTGAACTGGTAATCAAGTAACCCTGTTTGGCAATTTCGTCAGCTATTTGGAGGGTTTCGAGCACATTGCGCAGATTATCAACTCTGACCTCACGAGGTAAAGAATCAAAGTTTTCACTAATTGAAGAAGTTCCAGAGTCTGCCATGATACATAATGCCGTCTAAAGCTAAAATCAAGCTAAATTCTACCTTTAGACCTTCAGATTAAGAAAGATTTAGCTCATAAATTATCTATGCTTTGCATTAAAAATACTTATAGCAACTATTAATCTTCTAGATTTTAGTGAGTCTATACATGAACTCGCAGCAGCGGTAGTCCTTCTACGCCTTGTTTTGCCGATCGCCCATAGGCAGAGGCATGATTATATCCGTGGCCAGTTTGCTTAGGACATCGGTGACCGCCACGGGCAAACACTCGGGCGGCGAACTGGCGTATAGCCATCGCTTCAGAACTTCTGGCATGTCCTAACGGTCCTGGCGATGGCTATATCAGCAGAACAAACTGTGGTAACTAAATCTCAAGGCGACGTTACACACCGCTAGCCGATGGGCGACGGCGTTCTTGCTGAATCAGCACATAGCCTGCAATAAACCAGAACAGTAGCAGCCCGCCGGTAATCACTAGCGTAGCCACAAGGCCTAAGCGGCTAATTAACGCCGGGGCCGCCGCTGTAAATAAGCCCCCACCCACAATCGGTTCAAAGAAGAGCTGTTTATAGGCAAAGCCTTCGAAAGCTCCGGTGCTGTTGTCGGGGTCGACCATGCGCAGCAGCAAAATACCTGTGGCTGTGACGCCCATAGACTGGCCCATATCGCCAATGCCTTTCTCAAACCAGTAGCTAGGGAAAACGCGCGGGGCCCACCACAGAAAAATCAGGACGTTCCACAAAATACCGACGATGCTGAGCACCAGGAAGACGCCCAGATTGCCGCCAATCACGCTGAGAGAAATGGTGGCGATCGCAGAGATAATCACGACATCTAGAGCAATGCCGGCAATATTTTGCACCATGGGCCGAATCACCAGTGCCTCTAGCCCCAGCCGGTTAAGCATAGACTGGGTAATAATGCCGCCAATCAGCGCCAGGGGAAACAAGGGCACATACTCGAACAGCACAAAGCCGCCCTCGCCACCCCAGGTGACCGATTCAATCCACTGCAACGCTTCGAGAATGAGCCAGCCAATGGCGATCGCCATGCCGACAATGGCAAAGTTGATCGACAGAGGATCTACCAGCAGGTTACGCAGCAGCTGAGCCCGCTTTTGGCGAATTTCTGGCGTTTCGGCCAGCACATTCAGGTCAGGGATTTCGCTGGGCTCAACCACCTGGCGGCTCACCATGGCCACATGGCCCTTACGACGCCCCCAGTCGGCCAGGGCGGTGCCGCAGATAATACCTGAGACAATGCCCACTGTCGCCAACCCAATCGCCAGGTCAGCCCCGTCGGGAAAGCCCAGTTCAATCAGGGTGTCAGCCATGCCCCCAGCCGTACCGTGGCCACCCTCAAAACCAATTTCAATCAGGGCAGCGGCAATGGGGTTGACGTTGAACAACGGGATTAAAATCAGCAGGGTGGCCAAGCAGCCAACCACATACTGCCCCCAGGCCAGGGTTTGACCAAACACAACCTGAGGAGCCGCCCGACGCCAAATCTCCCGCGGGGGCGGAATCGTCTCACCTAAAAACAGGGCCGCAAACACAACGTTAATGAAAACCCCAGGAGCCTGGGACCACACCGTGCGAATATCTGCGGCGAACAACCCGCCCGCCAGCAGAGAATCGGAGCCAAACAGGGCCGTGGCGATCGCCCCTAGGGCCTCTGGCCCCAGCAGCAGCGCCAGCGCTCCGGCCACAATGGAAGCGGGCAAATAGAGGCGCTGAAACCACTGAATTTGATGTTTGAGGTAACGCCCTACCAGCAGCAATAGTGCCAGCAAGACAAATGCAAACAGAGCGGTACGCAGGTTAAACACCAGATTTCTCCAGGTAGGTGCAAGCGGGGCAGGTGTTACTGCTGCCCAACTTCTGCCATAAAGCCATCGATCGACAGTACTTGCAGTAACCCTAGGCACATGTACTAAATTATCTACAGAGGGAATAATCTTGGGCTGTCGTGCCAAGTCTGAATTGACGGGGACAAAACCCCATCAATTCATGTTTCTCTGTCGTTCCTAACCGAGGTATCGCCGTGGCCAGTAAAGATCAAATCAAGCAGCACCTTGCGCTCACCAGCAAAATCAACTTCAGCGGCGTGACCCCTGCCAAGAGCGAAGATCCTCGCAAAGCGAAGATTATGCAGCACGTGAAGAAGAGCCTAGGTTAGAGGGGTGAGGGAGTGATGGGGTAGGGGAGTGGGGGAGTTGGTTTTGACACAGGTCAGGCCGTTACATCTAGCACTTCTTCACGACCTCATTACTCCTCTACTCGCCTACAAGTAAGCCACCGGATTCACCGGATTGCCGTTCTGGCGCACCTCAAAGTGTAGGTGGGGGCCGGTAGAGAGTCCTGTGGAGCCCACTGCACCGATCGCCTGCCCCTGCTGCACCGCCTGTCCTTCACTGACCAGCAGGCGGCTGGCGTGGGCATAGAGGGTGCTGATACCGCCGCCGTGGTCAATGATGACCGCCTGGCCGTAGCCACCGTACCAGCCCGAAAAAATGACCCGCCCCGAGTCGGCAGCGTAGATTGGGGTACCCTGGCTGGCCGCGAAGTCAATGCCCGCGTGGAATCGGCTGTAGCCCAAAATTGGGTGGCGACGATTGCCAAAGCCGCTAGAGATGTTGCCGTTGGCCGGGAAGACAAACCGTCCGGTGCCGCGAATGACCCCGGTGCTAGCGGCAATTTTTTGGCGTATCAGACCGGCAATCTGCTCTGAATCGCGCGCGAGTTGGGCTTCAGCGGCCTCTAAGGCACCGCGCTGGTCTTTGAGCCGTGAGATGAGCTGCTTTTCTGTATTGGCCTCGGCTTCGTACTGCTGCTTTTGAGAGAGTAGCTGCTGCTGTAACAGGGCGACCTGGTTGCGCTTTTCTTCCACCGCCGCTTTCTGCTTCTGAATGGCCTCGGCTTTGGCCTTGAGGTCGGCTAGCACCTGGCGATCGGCGGCGTAGACCCGCTTGAGCTGATACTGGCGATCGAGAAACTCGTTAAAGTTTTGGCTTTGTAGCAGCACCGCCCAACCCTCGCTGCCCTGCTGCCGCTGCAAATACTGCAATCGGGCGACGGTGCCGGTGCGCACCTCTTCATAGTCGTCCTCAGCCTTTTTGAGCTGAGCCTCAAAGTCCTTGAGTTCTTTCTCGGCCTGGCTGAGCTGGTACTCGGTTTGGCTAATTTGGTTGGCGGTGTAGACAATATTGTTTTCCAGATTTTGCAGATTAGACTCTGAATCGGCCTGGCGATTTTGAATCTCGTTTTGCTGCTGCTGAAGCTGGTTGCGCTGCTGTTCAAGCGTTTTTTGCTTGTTTTGCAGGTCTTGAATCGACTGCGCTACTAAATCGGGCGGTGCCGCCTGAGCGTTAGATACAGCCGTTATCCCCAGCCAGCTCACCAGCACCAGCACCAGTGCCGCACTCAGCCACCGACTCCAGGCGGCAGGCCGCTGGGGCGATCGCGTAGAAAACTGTTGAGGTTGCAGCATAGTCACAGGCAGTACCTGGGGTTGAAAGTTGGGAACCTACCCTCTGAAAGTGAGCGCAATTGCAACCACCCCAAAGGCAAAAATAGCCGCACCGACCAGCCGATTTAACCACTTCAGCCGGGCGGGTGTCAGCCTTTGGCTAAAAAGTGTTACACCCCAGCTCAGACACAGCCACCACAGAGCTGATCCCAAGAACACACCGCCCATCAGGGCCATAGAGGCGGCCCAGGACTGACTGCTGCCCACCAGGCCCAGCCCGGCAAAGATCGCAATGAAGGAAAGAATAGTCGCGGGGTTGGTCAACGTCAAGACAAAGGTCGAGGCGTAAGCCCCCACAGCCCACGGCTAGACGTCTTGGCGGCCTCGCTGGCGGGGGCGGCCCGCAGGGTAGTGATGCCCAAATAACCGCACCGTTGCAAGTCCTTTAGCTTCTCTGGATCCCACTCGTCTTCATAAATAGTGCCTGACGTGATGCCTGAGGGTGTGAGCCGAATCCCCAATCCAAAATTGCCAATCCAAAATCCAGAAGTTCCCTCCCCCTTTCGGTAGAGAAAATGTGGCACCTTAGGTATGGCGCTTTTCACTGCTCTGTTGGGAGAGGATCTATGGTTTCCACTATTCGCGGCTATTTGCAGCCCATTGCCGATTTCTTTGCCGGGTTTGGCACCCCCGAGCCAATTGTCCATTGGGGCCATCCGCTGATGATGGGCATTGTGGT
The DNA here is from genome assembly GCA_049646225.1 of Nodosilinea sp. Lineage (GTDB taxonomy): Bacteria > Cyanobacteriota > Cyanobacteriia > Phormidesmidales > Phormidesmidaceae > Nodosilinea. The sequence goes on along the minus strand of JBARVK010000667.1, from coordinate 2,126 downwards.
GTTTGTCATGGGTAGCTTTACCGCCTACCTGGGCTGGAAGGGCCGCATCGGCAACGACGCCCCCCAGAAAAAAGCCGAGAACCGCCACACCCACAAGCGTCTGGCCCTGTGGATGTTTACCTTTATTAGCCTGGGCTATACCGGCGGCGTGCTGTCGCTGGTCATGCAAGAGCAAGACATCTTTCAAAGCCCCCACTTTTGGACAGGCGGCCTGGTGATTGCCCTGCTGGGGCTGAATGGGGCCATCTCGCTGAGCAAGTTTGGCGGCGGTAAAGCGTCGCTGCGTACGGCCCATGCCTACCTGGGCAGCGTGGCCCTGGCGGTGATGTTTGTGCACGCCTTTTTGGGTCTGCGCCTGGGCCTGTCGATTTAGTGATTCCGCCGTGCGGGCGTGATGGGGAGAGTGCCTGCATCAACAGCCGATACTCTTAGTTACGATAAGACATCCGATATGGCGCTACGAGCACCGTGGCTATGACGTCTACTCCCCTTCTTACCCTTCCCGCTAATGATCAGCGTGTTGTCTACTCTGGCCTTAGCTGGCAGCAGTTTAAGCTCATTCAGGCCGGGTTCGCTGAATCGCCGGGGGTGCGGTTGGCCTATTACAACACCACCATCGAGATTCTGATGCCAGGGCGCGACCACGAAATGTTTAGTCGGCTGATTAGTTTCTTAATTGGCCTATTCTGTTTGGAGAAGGGGCTCGAATTTGAGCCCACTGGCTCCATGACCCAGGAAAAAGAAGGGGAAGTCTCAGCCCAGGCTGATGAATCCTACTGCTTTGGCGCGTCAAAGCCCATTCCTGACCTGGCTATTGAAGTGGTCTTCACTAGCGGAGGTATGGGCAAGCTTCAGCGCTATCAGGCGCTTGGAGTGCCCGAAGTGTGGTTTTGGGAAGATGGTGTGTTTAGCCTACACAAACTGCGAGGCGATGGGTACGAGTCCATCGATCGCAGCGAAATTCCAGAACTCGCGGCCCTGGATATGGCTCTGCTGAGCCGCTGTGTGCTGCTAGCCCAAACGTCTCGCCTAGAAGCCGCAAACGAATTTCGCAGAGGGCTATGATTCTAGATTCGCCTTTGGAATGCAGAGACTAAACAGACGGGATCCCCAGCAGAAAGCTAATTTCTGCTGGGGCTTGTGGTTACTCTACCGCTGGGGCGTAGCGGCGGGTGTGGATGGCGAGGTACTCGCCTTCGCGGCCAGTGGGCATGAGCTTAGACCAGCGATCGGGGTCGGCATAGCCGAGAGCCCCCAGCTGGTGGATGGTGTCGCGCACGGCACCGTGGTCGCCAATGGCGATCAGGCGCACCAGTTCTTGGTTGCGCACGGGCAGCTGAAATTCGTAAGTCATGGGTGTTCACCTTCGGTAAAGAAAACGGGGAACCGCCTAGGGCATCCCGTAAGGGTGCCGTACCGAAGGCTTGACCTAAAATAGGCTCAGGCATTTCGGCTTAGTCACGATAAGTCCGGAATGATTAGGGTTGTGAGAGAGGTACCAGCTCTTTCGCAACCCGCCTAAACCATTCCCCGCAAGAAATAATGTACTAGATGTGTCCTGAAAGCTCAACTGTATTAATAAGAAGCTATGACAAAGCGAGCAAATTACAAGGCAAATTTCGTACTATGAAGCTATGCCAACGGTTCTAAGAAAAGATGGGTTTAGCTTTCGCATCTATTATGACGACCACATTCCAGCCCACGTTCATGTCTTTAAAGCTGATGGCGAAGCCAAAATTGAGTTAGGCAACGATTTTACAGAGCCTACGTTAGTGACTCTGTACAAAATGAACAACAAAGACGCTAAGCGTGCCCTCGAAATTGCTACTGAATATCAAGCTGAGTTGCTAGAAAGATGGATAAAAATTCATGGTTAAGCAAATCGATGAAACCCAATTTCTAGAAATCCTTCAACGAGCCAGAGATGCTGCGGCACAAGCAGCTAGAGTAGAGCCACGGGCAATAGACGCCAGTTACGATGTGCAGAACCGATCGATCGTGGTGCGCTTAAATAATGGAGCCGTTTTTAGTTTTCCCCCTGACGTTGCTCAAGGGTTGAGTGGTGCTTCACCAGAGGATCTAGCCATGGTAGAAGTTACCCCTAGTGGTACAGGACTGCACTGGGA
>JBARVK010000666.1:0-5920 GCA_049646225.1 Nodosilinea sp. | reverse complement strand
GGCCGAGCCTTTAGATAGGTCCTGTAACGCATAACTTAGGGACTAGACATTAAATAAAATGCCAGCGTCATTTCTGCGGAGGCGAGAATGACGAGGTAAGTTCTGTCCTACAACTCTCCTTAGACGTAGCTCTCCCTTAGAGAACAATAGGTGTCACCACACGCCTGCTGCGGCTGCTTGTGGCTATAGGTAATTGAATTGGCATGGCGCGTTGGGTAACGGCTCAAACTCTCAAGCGGGGTTGGTATCAGTTTTGGCAGGATTGTCGTCAGGTGTCGCCTAAGGTTTGGCGGCGGTGGGCGGGTAGCTTAGCGATTGGGTTAGGCCTTTGTGCCCTGGTTACCCTGGCGCTCACGATCGGGGTTAAATCTCACACCGACCAGGGGCTACAGGCCTGGGATGCCCGCATGCTGCCCCTGCTAGCCGATCGCCTGCCGCTAACTTTTTCTAGATCAATTACCTGGGAGTCACCGGGAAACCTACTCGGTATGCTGCCCGTCGTGACCGTCTTTATAGGCATTATGGTGGCGCGATCGCGTCCTCTGCTGGCGGCTACCATGGCCATGGCCTACGGACTACAGTTTGCCCTGGTATGGATCGGCTGGGGCTACTGGAACCGCGATCGCCCCGATTTAATTGCCGATGGGGTAGCGGCATCGGGGCTGCACTCGTTTCCGTCGGGGCACGCCGTGGTGGTCATTACGGTCTACGGTCTGCTGGGCTATCTGTGGGCTAGAGCCAGCCGCAGCTGGACGGAAAAACTGGTGATTACCATTCTCGTAACCAGCTGGATCAGCCTAATTATCACCTCGCGAATTGAGCTGGGTGCTCACTGGCCTAGCGATGTAGTGGTTGGGGTGGTGATTGGTCTGCTGTGGTTGGCTACGGTGATTGTGACCCTAAAGCGGGTTGATGAAGCCCTTTAGGGAAGCCAGTACTCGAAGGCTGAAATATATCCACCGTTTTGGCGCGCCTGCCTCCCTAGCTCCTCAGCTGGTAGAAATAGTCCCTAAACTTCCGCCTCAGGATACTAGGCGCTTTTGCCCCGCCCCCGCTGGCTTAGCCCTAGCCTGCTCGATCACTGCGAATGACCGTATCGACCAGGCTATCGATCATTAAGTCGGGGCTGAAGGGCGCGATCGCAAGTTGACGGCTGATACCAAATCCGAATCAAATCCCCCCGATTCGCAACAGGTGAACCTGTAGGGACGAATGGTATTCGCCCAGAGGAATCAGGGGTAACCGAGCAGGGCTTGATATTACTCATCCTCATCCGAGTAAACCTCATCCTCCATCTCGACCTCAATATCCTCACCTTCCACAGCAGCGACGCTGATTTCGAGCTTTTCTCTAACCTGGGCTTCAACCTTCTGGGCAAACTCGGCATCCTCCTGCAGGCGCTGGATTGTGTTCTCGCGGCCCTGGCCAATGTTGTCGCCTTCGTAGCTGTACCAGGCCCCTTTGCGCACGATTACCCCATGCTGCTCGGCTAGATCGACCAAACAGCCCATAGTGGAGATGCCCTGGCCAAAGAGAATGTCAAACTCGCCAATCCGGAAGGGAGGCGCGACTTTATTCTTCGCCACCTTGACCTTGGCGCGAATACCGTACTCTTCGGTGCCCTTTTTCAGAGTTTGAATGCGGCGAATGTCGAGACGCACCGAGGCGTAGAACTTGAGCGCGTTGCCCCCGGTGGTCACCTCCGGGTTGCCGTAGGAAATGCCAATTTTTTGCCGCAGCTGGTTCAAGAAAATGACCGTACACTGCGACTTGCCAATGCTGCCGGTGATTTTGCGCAGGGCCTGGCTCATCAGACGGGCCTGGAGGCCTACGTGGGCATCGCCCATTTCGCCCTCAATTTCAGCCCGGGGCACCAGCGCCGCCACCGAGTCCACCACCACGACATCAATGGCCGACGATCGCACCAGCTGATCGACCACCTCGAGACCCATCTCGCCAGTATCAGGCTGGGAGACCAGCAGTTCTTCGACGTTGACCCCCAGGGCGGCGGCATAGATAGGGTCGAGAGCATGCTCAGCATCGACAAAGGCCGCTACTCCGCCCGTCTTTTGCACTTCGGCCAGCACATGCAGGGCCACTGTGGTTTTACCTGAGCTTTCCGGGCCATAGATCTCAATGACGCGCCCCTTAGGTAAACCGCCCCCCAGCGCTAAATCTAGGGTGAGTGCCCCGGTGGGAATCGTCTCCACCTTCATGCGGGCAGCATCGCCCAAGCGCATGATTGCGCCTTTGCCAAAGTTGCGCTCAATCTGGCCCAGCACCATGGTCAGCGCCTTTTCTTTTTCGGTCTGTTCTTTGCCTTTTTTTGCCGCCATAATTGCCTCAGTACGGTAGGACAAGACCCCTGAACCCCGGGGCAGTTGTCTTTAGACGACTAGTATAGTACACTTGCACTTAATGGCAATAGGTAATTATTCGGTCTGGCTACGGCTCACCGGGTCTGATAATAACTAACGTAGAGTCTTCAACCTAGAGCCTCCAATCTAGAGCCTCCGCTGGGGGGAGAAAAGCCCATGGCAAGCTATACGCTCAATACCCTAATTGCCTTTCCCGACTGGATTGTAGCCGTGACCCAGAGCCGGTCAACCGGTTTTTTTTGCTGGGTGATTACGCCCGAACTGTCAGCCCTCACCGATGGCGAGGCCTACGCGACTAGCCAGGCGGCTCTGGCCGCCGGGCGCAGCCTGGTGCAGTGCTCTACTGGTCAGGAAATTGACTTTAGCCGCTGCCGCCTCTACGACTGACCTGAGTATTCTGAGGTGAAAGTTTAGGAACTAGTTCTGCGAGCTAGGGAGCCAAAACGGTGGCTATATTTCAGCCGTCGAGGACTAGTGCAGCGTCAACCCTAGGAATTAAGATTCCTTCCGGTGCATTCGCGCAGCAATGCACCGGAAGGCCATGCTTTGACAGAGCACTGACTGCGAGTTAGTCGTTGAGATCGCCCAGGCGATCGGGGGGCCAGAACCGAAAGACGGCTCGGCCAATCAGGTGGTCTTTGGGCAAAAAGCCCCAGTAGTGGGAATCAAAGCTCTTGTTGCGGTTGTCGCCCAGCACCAGATACGAATCGGGGGGCACCGTCACCGGGCCGTACTGGTAATCGGGCTTGGCGGCGATGTAGGGTTCTGGCTTGGCCTCGCCGTTGATGTAGAGCTGGCCATCTTTGACCTCGACCACATCGCCGGGCAGAGCCACCAGCCGTTTGATAAACGCATCCTTTTGCCCCAGGGCATCGGGGGGCCGAAATACCACAATGTCGCCCCGCTGGGGATCGCCGAAGCCATAGCTGACCTTATCGATAATCAGGCGATCGTTAACCTCCAGAGTAGGCAGCATCGATTCAGAGGGAATATAGCGAGCTTCAGCGACAAAGGTCCGTAGACCGAAGGCCAGCAGTACGCTTAGGCCCAGGGTTTCGACGGTTTCGCGCAAAACTCCTTTGACGTTTGCAGCCGGAGGATTCTGAGGATCGGATGGACTGCTGTTGGCATTGTGCATGGGCGGATAGTAACGGGGTATGGGGGTGAAGCGAGGGTCAACGGACAGTCTGAGGACGGGGCCGCATTCACTTAGATAGAATGCCCAACGGGTTCTCGATACTGGTCCTTGACTGATTCTATAGCTAACGACTGCTACTGGTAGATGGGGTGGGACAGTCTGTATAGCGTTTTTAAAAAGATAACGACAGGGGGTGTACCAGCCCGCTTAAAAACCGCCCCGGTCCATCCCACTGTGCACCCTCCCACTGTGCCCCATCCAAATCGGCTAGGACTGAAAACTCAGCTTGCTTTGGGCCTGGTCTTGATTGGTGATCGTGCAGGACAACACGATGCCATCTTCGTCGGTGACAATGCTGATGGCCTGGGGACAGACCAGACGATGGGTATAGGTCGCTTCGCCCAGGCCCTGGGGGCGTCCGACGGTAACCACTAGGTCGCTGCCGAAATCGGGACGATCGTAGGTGATGGATTGGAGAGGCGTGTGGCGCAACACTTCAAAATCTCCTGTCTGGTCATTGAGCTGCTTTAGGGTAATCAAGCGGCCCTGGTTCTCATCGGTGAGCTGCTCAAAAAACTCGGACCATACCGCCGGGGGAATGGCGAGCTCATAGCGCTTGTAAGACAGACCAAGTTGCATCTTTCACCTCCTCTAGTTAAACGGTCTTTAGTTAAACGGTTCAGTTAAGCGGTCTAAAGATGCCCCTCAGCTTAGAGATGACCTGTGTCTTTGACATGGCGATGGTGTGACGACGAGGTGTTTTCAAGCGATGTTCCGAGATTCTCCACTCCCCCACCTAACTCCAACCCCCTCAAACCTCTGCCACTCAGTCCTGCCATATCTCCGATACAGCGCTGACACAGGGTTGCCATATCGGCTGATTACCGTTAGCTACCAAATCAATCGCTTCCTCTCATCACTAAGGACAAACTGATGGAAACCTGTGTGCGCGATCGCTCCTTGAGCCCGTCTTTTGATCAGCCCCAGCTGATCACGGCCCAGCGCTCAACTTCGGATGTGCCAGCGAATGACTTTGAACGCCTGCGCTACAGCGAGATGGGCAAACTTTTTTTAGAACAGGGCTGCTACCAGGAGTCGTTAGCTCAGTTTGAACAAGCCCTAACCCTCGACCCCCACCAGGCTGATAGCTGGTGCGGTCGGGCCGACGCCTTGAGCTGTCTGGGCCGCTACGAAGAAGCTCTGCAAAGCGTTGAGCAGGCCCAGGCCCTAGCCGGATTAGCCAATCCTCGCCTGTGGGTGCAAAAGGCGGTGCTGCTGATTGTGCTTAACCAGCCCAAGCTAGCGCTCACCTGCTGCAACCAGGCCCTCTGGCGATCGCCTAGCCACACCCAGGCCTGGTTGTTTCGGGGTGTGGCCCTGCATCGTCTGGGGCAGCTGCGGGCGGCCTATCGCAGCTACCAGCGGGTGCTACAGCCCTCTGTCCCAGCCGTGGCAAACTCCATGCGCAGGCTGTGCCAGGACCTCGCTCTGGATCAGCAGGCTAGTACTTGAGCCAGCCAATGGCGACGGGTTTAAATAGTGCAGGGTGCAGGTGTCTACCAGAAGGGTCGCCCAGCGCCATACACTAAATCTAACGGCGCTGTCTGACGAAACGCTGACAGTGGGTACCGTTCCTTGGTTCCGCTACTAGATTATCCCTCAATGATGCATGTAATCGCCAGTATGGCTTGGTTTAGCTCCCTAGGGCAGTTGGCGTCTCCAGGGCCAATCGCCTTTGAACTCGGCCCCATTACCTTTCGGTGGTACGGTCTACTGATTACGACCGGTTTGCTGTTGGGTATTACTCTGGCTCAGCGACTGGGCCAGCGGCGTGGCCTAGACCCAGAGCGCATCGGCGATTTGGCGATTTGGCTGGTGCTGGGGGCACTGCCGGGGGCGCGGATCTACTATGTGCTGTTTGAGTGGCCGCGCTATGCCGATCGCCCCCTCTCGGCTCTGGCGATTTGGCAGGGGGGCATTGCTATTCACGGTGCCATTCTGGGAGGCGCGATCGCCGCGCTGCTGTTTGCCCGTCGGTACAAACTTTCCTTTTGGCAGCTGGCCGATGTGGTGGCCCCCGCCCTAGTGCTGGGGCAGGCAATCGGTCGGTGGGGCAATTTCTTTAACTCCGAAGCCTTTGGTAGCCCCACCTCGCTACCCTGGCGAGTCTTTATTCCCCCGGCCCAGCGCCCGCCCGGCCTGGGTGATGTGGCCTACTACCACCCCACCTTTCTCTACGAATCGCTGTGGAACCTGGGCGTGCTAGGTCTGGTGCTCTGGCTATTTTTTTGGGGCCTGCGCCATCCCAGGCGGCTCAGGACCGGCACTATCTTTCTGGTCTACTTTGCTACCTACAGTCTGGGTCGCGTTTGGATTGAGGGCCTGCGCCTCGACAGTCTCATGC
>JBARVK010000665.1:0-4127 GCA_049646225.1 Nodosilinea sp. | reverse complement strand
TCAACAAATCTACGGGTGGGGGGGGTAGGGGGGGGTGATCAATTTTTTGATCACTTTTCTCTGAATTGATCACTTTTTCAGTAGGTAAGGCACAAGAAGTATTTTGTTGAATTGACCCTCTATCCTTTACGCCGTCTGGGTTTGAGCCATTCAACACGGATTCAACATGTTGAATCTGTTGAATTGCCCCTAATGTGCCAGTTGACTGCTTATTTGTGCCAGTTGGGTGATCAATTTGGGGCGGCTGTTGAATTGGCTCGTCGAGGGCGATCGTCTTTTCGAGTAGCTCAATCTGCGTTGCGGCGTTGCGAACGTAGACGGCCTGCATTCGCTCGCCGCGCTTTTCGATTAAGTCCTCAGCCTGCAAGCGCTTAAGCACCTCGTAGAGAGATTTTTTGGGTAGGTTGGTCGCCTCGGCTATTTGGTCGATGCTGGCGGCTGCGACCTGGTTCATGAAGTCGAGCACCCGATCCTTCTGGCTTACATCGACATTGGGCCCCATCCAGTTGCCCAGCAGCCGCCATTCGAGGGTGTTGGCATCGAGGATGATCTGCAAGTCGAGTTTGCCCCAGCCGTTCTCGACGGCCAGGCTGTAGTTACGCTCGTCGGCGGCCAAGATGAGCGTGCCCCGGCATGTGGCCCTGATGGCGCTGCTGCCGCGAATGGTGTCAAAGACATCGATGTCGCCAGCATTCTGTAGATTGACCTTGCCGGTGTGGTGCACCAGCAGCCCGGCGCAGCGCTGGCGCTTGCACATCTCTTGCAGCGGCTCTAATAGCTGGCTCATCTCGGCTGATGATTCGCTGATCGCACTGTCTCGAATGCGGCTTAGGGTGTCGAAAACCACGAGCCGCACGCCCAGCTCCTCGACCAGCTGCTCTAGTTGGGGCAATTCAGACAGCTTGAATTTATCGAGCCAGTAGACCGGCAGACCGGCGGGCCAGCCCTGCTTAATCTCTCGCTCTTTGGTTTTGGTTTCTGAGTCTTCACAGCGAATGTAGAGCACTGCACCCTTCGACACAGGACGGCCCAGGAAGCGGCCCCCGGTGGCCACGGCCTTGGCCAGCGTCATGGCTAGCAGCGATTTGCCGGCCCTGGGGCTGGCTGCTAGCAGGAACAGTTCGTCGGCGGTGAGCAGGTCATCGACGAGCCAATCGGTGTAGTCTGGTGCTCTGGCTAGCAGTTCATCGTTAGATATGAGCCGTGATCGCAGTGGGTTGGCGTCTTGGGGTGGTTGCCAGTGCGGGGCGTCGTTGGCGGCGATCGCCACGGCATTAAGCAACCCAGCGGTTAGGGCGTTGCTGATGTCCCAGCCGTCTGGGGTGGTGTCGCCGGTGGTGGGCACGGTGCCCACCCGGCACCGCTGCTTTAGACGGGCTGCTACCTTCGCCGCGCCTTTGGCCCCGGCTGCGTCGCAGTCATAGAACACCACCACGTCGCCGGTGAGCCGTTCGAGCTCGGCAGCTGGGGGCACATTCCCGGCCCCGCAGGTGAAGCAACTCACCTGTACGTCATTTTTCAATTCAGAATGACGTACAGCCCAGCCCAGTACGATCGCGTCCCATTCGCCTTCGCATAGCCAGGTGGCCGTGGGGGCCTCGGGCTGGTGGGTGGTGTAGACCATGGCGGGAATGCCATACTGACTCCACGCCTGGTAGCCATCGGGGCGATCGCCTTCGTCGAGCCAGGGGGCAACGCGCTTCTTTTGAAAGTAGGCGGTGCCGTCTGCATTGGGGATGGGCACGGCCACGGCGGGGAGGTGGGCAAAGCCGTTGGGCTTGCTGCTGTCGGTTACTCGGGTGCGGACGACGCCCAAGCGGTAGTGGGTGATCATCTCTGGGGTAATGCCCCGATCGGTGAGCCACCTTAGGGCGTGGGTGCTGGCGTTGAGGAGTCTTTCGCTGGCGTCTCTGACCTTACCAGGGGAAACCAAAACTTTCGCCGCTGGCTTGGCTGGGGTGGTCGCCGGTGGTGGCGGCGGTGCTAATTTCTCTGCACCGATCGCGCTACGGATTTGCTCGCTGGTGCAACCCCGGTGACATTTGTAGGCCCCGCTGTCGAGCACTGCCAGGTTCTTGTTTTTGGTTTTGCCGTCTAGTGCGCAGCTGGGGCAGACTGCCCTACCGCTAGTGTCGAACTCTACAAAATCTCTGATGCTAAATGCCATAATGAATACCTAAGAAATGCCTCGGTGGGTGCGTGCTAGAAAAAAAGGGGGCTGCAACCCCCGGTAAAACGAAAACGGCGATCGCGTGTTTGGAGCGATCGCCGTTTTTTTGTGTCAATTTTCAGGCGGTGCTGACTGAATCATGGGGTTTCCATGTGTTGTTGGGATAATTGGAGTTCACTCGGCGGCGGTGCCGGGAAGCAATTCCGCCGAGCGATGTCCACCATGTCCGTTCGGTCATGCTATGCTTAGCGTAGCATGGCCAAGCGGACATGATTCGCCTAGTCATGAAATGTCTCAAGTAAGAGCCGTGAAGGTGATCGAAAGAATCAAAGAGCTAGGTCTGACGAACAAAGCGGTTGCCGATGCTGTTGGTGTCGGTGAGCGCTCGGTTTATCGCTGGTTCAGTTATGAGAGAGAGCCCAGGTTGAACTTTGACCAGGTCGCGGCTCTCTGCACAGTGCTTAACTGGAGCGTTCAGCAGCTTGCTGAGGCCTACCACCCTCCAGAGGCAAATAAAAAAGGGGCCGCCCTCGAAAGCTAGCCCCCTTAGTCCACTGTCTATCTAGTAAACAGGAACTATTCAATTATGAATCAACCGAACGCCCCCTCTGTGGGGGCTACTTCTTTGCGTCCAGTAAAACTCTGGAAACTCTACATCCTCAGAGGCGATCGCTGGGTGCCCGTGGGCGCATGTGGCGATCGACCTCTGGCCGAGGCCCAGATCGCCACCCTGCGCAAGCTCATGCCCCGTAATCAGTTCGTTCTGGCCTGGGAGGGCGAAGGCCATGGAGCAGCCTAAACTACGCGGCTACTACGAGCGGTTGAGGCATAAAGCGGCGATCGCCGCTATGCAAAGCCTGGTGCTGGCCTATCCAGACCACAACCGCACGGCGACGGCCATGGATGCGATCGGCTATGCCGACGCCCTGCTGAAAGAGCTACGAGTCACCCCTGAAATGGAGGAATGCTAAATGCCCTGGCCTTTTTGGAGTAAAGACGACTGCACCGACGACGACGAGCGAGTCTACATCAGCACCAACTGCAAAGAGGGCGTTGACCCTCGCTCAACGTGGGAAGATTGGGGCGAGCACGACGTGGATCATGAAGTGGAAACACGAGATGACGTTCACGCCTCGACAGAAGATGAAATCGAAACGTACTATAACGAAAACCGGCCCTCGGGCTGGTGGCCACTCTAGCTAGGTGGAAACATGATCCGGATTGAATTTTTAAAGGGGGACGCCCCTGACTTCGCAGACTGCACCAGCTATCAAGCTGAAACCTACCGCGTTACCAGAGAACTTTTACACTCTGCCCCACGGGTAAAGACAGCCGCTGTAATGCAGCGCCTGAACCTCAAGGATGTTCGCTCCTTCTACTCACGGTTAACTCACCTTCAAGAGAAGGGGTATCTACGCTGGGGAAAGTCCCAGACGGCGACAGCTTAAACGACGATGACGACTCGGCTCCTTAGCCAACACCATGCGCCCCCGGACTCTCAACCGGGGGCTTTTTTATGCCTCAGTCCTGGCCGTCGCCCTCACAGTAAAATCTGTTGTCTTATCTAGATACCCTTCCAGATCCTTTATCCGCTGCCTCAGGTCTGCATCCACCCGGCCCAGCTCCGTAGTGAATCGCTTTGTCCGGTGGTCGATCAGCTCCTTATTGGCGTTAATCCGATAGTCCGCCATCTCCCAATGGGCGCTCTCCCTCGTCGCCTGGCGCTCGTCCACCCTGGCCAGCTGCTCCGCCGCCAGCGCCAGGCGGCCTTCGAGGTCGTTTATCTGCTGCCGACTCGTTGCAAATCGGCTATCAATGCTGCGAACCACCGTCACCAGCACCGTAGACAGAGCCAGGATAGAGCCGATTAAGGTAAAAACAATCGGGTCAATCGTCATCGGCCTCCACCTCTACATCTGCGTTGCTCTGGTTTCCGCCCCCCTGCAACCGCTCTGGG
>JBARVK010000664.1:0-5467 GCA_049646225.1 Nodosilinea sp. | reverse complement strand
ACCTAAGCATTTGTACACAAGGGGCTGGAATAACCAGTGCTTAACATATCTATCTTATAAGCCTTGTTTTGCCGATGCCAATGTGAGCGTCTGATCTAGCTCAAGTTTTATTAGAACTTTGCACATTCTTCAATAGACTGGGTTGGGACAATGTTGACCGCCGATTGTGGTTGAACGCCTCTAGGGAGAGTAGTCATGCCGTCGCACAAAAATAGAGGCATTGTCCTAATATCAGCAAACCCAAAGAAATTCCCAATTCCTATCAGCTGCCTTACCTGGCGGCGACAGCTGATAGCGTAGTCGGGCAGAGCCAGGTCGAGCGAGCATTTTGGGTCAGGGGCAGGGGTAGTCAGCCCCAGGGGAATCTTTCCGGCCCAGATAGGCAGAGTGTAAAGGGTGTAATTGTCTGCCGCGTCAATAGGTGGCCCGGTGCGTACCTTGGCTGACGCCTCGGCGATCGGCAGGGCGAGCACTAGGGTGCCCGCTAGATCCTGGCGGTTGGGGGGCACACGTCATCCCAGCGACCTGACACCACATGAACAGCTGCCGCGTCGCTGTCGGTGCAGCGTCTTGCCAGCTTGAGCGTTTAGGACGATCCAATATAGATGAGGATGAAAGTTCCCCTACTCAAGGTGAATTAGCCAGATTTCAGCCTCTGGGTATACCGATCAAACCTGGGAAAATATCTTTTGAATCAACTTCAGCAGAAGCAGGAACTTTTAAGCGTCAAGGCCAGTCTTCAATTTGGCAAAAAGTAGGAGATTTTGATATTTAAAGCCGGCTTTCATTGTGACAGTTGAAATAGCGGAAAGGTGCTCGTCAACTACAGCAAAAACAATATTAGATTGATTAAAGAGGACAAACAAAAGTCACCCTTTAAGCCTAGCAAAGCCGCAAAAGTGATGTAATTGCCTCACCACTAAATCAAAAAGTTCTTGAACTGTCTTTTTCATGATTCTTAAAGGGCTAGATTTATTAACAGTTTCTAGAGCCGATCTGACAGTTCCAGCCTAAGAAATGTAGGCTTACTCTGCTAAGGCTCGCGATCGCAAGCTGAATCAGCCGAGCCTGCGCCCCCATTTTTTGTCTTTGGAGTTTTACTATGTCTAATGCTTTTCGTTTCAAGTCTGGCACCGCCCTGCTATTGGCTCTGGGATTGGGTATTAGTGCCTTTACCCCAGTCATTACAGCGGCACCTGTGGTCGCCCAAACCCAAACTCAGACCCAGTTTACCGATGTATCTGCGAGCTACTGGGCCCGTGACTTTATCGCCCCCCTGGCCGCCAGAGGCATCATCGCCGGGTTCCCAGATGGTACCTTTCGACCCAATGAGCCGGTAACCCGCGCCCAATTTGCCGCTATGGTGCGTCAGGCATTTAACCAGTCGTCGGTGCGAAACGCTACTGCTTTTGTCGATGTGCCCGCCAACTATTGGGCCGCCGCTGCCATTCAACAGGCCAACACAATGGGCTTTTTGTCGGGCTACCCCGGCAATGTGTTTCGCCCCGATGAAAACATCCCTCGGGCCCAGGTGCTGGTTTCCCTGGCCAATGGGCTAAATTACACCGCCAGTAGCCAAAACAGCGTTCAGGTCTACCGCGACACCGCCCAGATTCCTGATTACGCGGTGGCTAGTCTGGCCGCAGCTACCGAACGGCGGTTGGTGGTCAACTACCCCGACGTGCAGGCGTTAAGACCCAATCAAGTGGCCACCCGAGCTGATGTAGCCGCCTTTATCTATCAGGCCCTGGCTAGCCAAAATCAGGTAGCTACTATCAACTCTCCCTACATCGTGGGGCAGCAGGTAGCCGTACAAGCCAATGTACCCACCGGTACCGTGCTCAGCGTTACCTATGAGAGCGATAAGGTCGTCGTGCTCCCCGATGAGACCGCCGCGCTTACCCTCAACGTTGCCCAAGCTGTCACCGACAGCTCTGGACGGGTGCTGATTCCGGTTGGCAGTCAGGTGGTGGGAGAACTGCGCCCCAGCGGCAGCGGCTCTCAGTTTGTGGCCCAGGAACTGGTGCTGGTCGGGGGACAGCGGATGGCGATTAATGCCACCTCACAAACGGTGACCACCACCGAAACGATTCGTCAGGGCGGCACCTTTGGCGAGACCCTGGCTGGTGCAGTACTGGGTTCAGGCGCGGCGGCTGCGATCGCCCGCACGACCGGCGACCAAAGGGTTGGTGCCCTAGAGGTCTTAGCCGGCACCGCCACCGGAGCCACGCTAGGTAGAATCTTCGGTCGCAACCGGGTTGATGTGATTACCATTAACCCCAGCCGCGATCTGAGTCTGACCGTCAACGCACCCCTGATGCTATCAGCCCGGTAATACTAAACCTGATCGAACAACCCTGTAGGGGCGTAGCATGCTACGCCCCTATGGGTTTCTAATGATGAATCGAGGTTTCCCGAGTCGGGTTTGGTCTGGGCCCTAAACCATTGGCCCCAAAATATAACCCCCGATGCCGAAGCACCGGGGGCTGATTCTGTATAGAGAGCTTGATGTTAGGGGGTTCTGTATAGAGCAAGGAGCGCTTGCTCATCTCTACAATGCCTCAGATTAAAGATACCCGCTACACCTCATCTCTATCTTTATGGGGAGTTAGTATAAACACGGAGAATCCTCAAGTTTGGCCCCATTGTGATTCTCGTCACTGCGAAGATGCTGAGCAATCAAAGGCTGACGTATTTCCACCGCCCTAGCTTCCCTGTTCCCTGCTCCCTAGCTTCAGTCATCCTCCAACGTCCGCCATGGGACACTAGCCAACCTGCTGAGAGGCCTTCACCTGCTGCTGGGGCTGGGGCTGAAACTGGAACAGCGTGTAGACCACGTTGCGGCGAATGCCGGTCATCATGTCGAGGAAGACCTCGTAGCCTTCGCTCTTGTACTCAATCAGCGGGTCTTTTTGGCCGTAGCCGCGCAGGCCCACGGTTTCCCGCAGGGCGTCCATCTGCTGGAGGTGGTCGCGCCACAGGCTGTCGATCTGCTGCAAGATGAAGAAACGCTCGGCCTCGCGCATTAGCCCCGGCTTGATCTGGTCAACCTGGGCCTCTTTAATGTCGTAGGCGATTCGGGCCTGCTCGTGGAGGAAGGTGCGAATCTCGCCCACCGACAGGTCTTCAAGCTGTTCTGGGGTGAGATCGGCGAGCAGGTAGACAAATTCTTTGACCTTATCGACCATTTCCGGCAGCTTCCACTCTTCGGGGGGCAGCTCGGGGTTAATGTACGCGTTGACGATGTCGTCCATGGTCTGTTCGGCGTAGCCGATCACCATTTCTTTGAGCGCATCGCCTTCGAGCACGCGGCGGCGCTCGGCGTAGATGGCGCGGCGCTGGTTGTTCATTACCTCGTCGTACTCAAACACCTGCTTGCGAATGTCGTAGTAGTAGGTTTCAACTTTCTTCTGCGCCCCTTCCAGCGATCGCGTCAGCATACCCGACTCGATCGGCATGTCTTCTTCCACCCGGAAGGCGTTCATCAGACCGGCCACGCGATCGCCGCCAAAGATCCGCAGCAGGTTGTCCTGCAGGCTGAGGAAGAACTTGGTAGAGCCGGGGTCACCCTGGCGACCCGCTCGGCCCCGCAGCTGATTGTCGATGCGGCGCGACTCGTGGCGCTCGGTGCCCATTACGTGCAAACCACCCCGCTCGATCACCTTTTCGTGCTCGGCGCTGGTAAAGGTTTCGTACTCCTCGCGAATGCGGTTGTATACATCGCGCAGCTTCTGGATCACTGGGTCATCGGTAGGGGCCTTCTCGGCGGCGACGGCCATCTTATCTTCGGCCTGTAGCTCGCTCAGGCTGCGCTCACCGTAGGTGGCTACCGCCAGGTCTACGGTTTCCTTCAGCTGTTCGACAGCAGTAGGCGATAGATCAATGGGAAAAATATCGGGGGAGGCTTTCCAGGTTTTTACTTTTTTCCCGGGGGCAAAGCCCTGGGCAGGAGCGCGCCCCTTGGCCCCCGGTACCGCCGTCACCGAAAACTCATCTTCGTCTTCGGGCTTGACGATGCGGGGCATGAGGTACTCGCGCACCTTAAGACGGGCCATGTAGTCGGCGTTGCCGCCCAGGATAATATCGGTGCCGCGTCCGGCCATATTGGTGGCAATGGTGACTGAGCCGCTGCGCCCGGCCTGAGCGACAATCTCAGACTCCCGCTCGACGTTCTCAGGTTTGGCGTTGAGCAGATTGTGGGGCACGCCGCGCTGGCTGAGCAGGGCTGAGAGCACCTCAGATTTTTCGACGCTGGTGGTACCAACCAGCACCGGACGTCCGACTTCGTGCATCTCGGCACACTCTTCGGCGACCGCTTTCCACTTGGCCTCTTCGTTTTTGTAGACTACGTCTGAAAGGTCGCGGCGGGCCGCAGGGCGGTTAGTGGGGATGATGGTAACTTCGAGCTTGTAAATGCGCTCGAATTCGGCCTCTTCGGTCTTGGCGGTGCCGGTCATGCCCGACAGCTTGGGATAGAGCAGAAAAAAGTTTTGATAGGTAATGCTGGCCAGGGTCTGGGTTTCGGGCTGAATTTCCACATGCTCCTTAGCCTCGATCGCCTGGTGCAGACCATCGCTCCAACGGCGACCAGGCATAACCCGCCCGGTGAACTCATCCACAATAATGACTTCATCATTGCGGACGATGTATTTAACGTCTTTAGTGAACAGCTCTTTGGCCTTGATGGCATTGAAGATATAGTGCGCCCAGGGATCTTTGGGATCGAAGAGATCCTGCACGCCCAGTACGTCTTCAGCCTTAATAAAGCCTTCGTCGGTGAGCAGCACGTTGTGGGCCTTTTCGTCGACTTCGTAATGCTCTTCAGCGTTGAGCTCGCGGGCGACTTCGTTGGCGCGGTTGTACTTTTCGCTGGGGCGCTCCACCTGCCCCGAGATAATCAGCGGCGTGCGGGCCTCGTCAATCAAAATCGAGTCAACTTCGTCGATCACGCAGTAGTTGAAGGGGCGCTGCACCACGTCTTCGATCGCCGTGGCCATGTTGTCGCGCAGGTAGTCGAAGCCAAACTCGCTGTTGGTGCCGTAGGTAATGTCGCAACCGTAGTTATAGCGCCGCTCGGTGGGCGACATACCCTGCTGAATTAGCCCTACGCTGAGGCCCAAAAAGCGGTGAATTTGCCCCATCCACTCGGCATCGCGGCGGGCCAGGTAGTCATTGACGGTGACCACGTGGGCACCCTTGCCCGAGAGCGCGTTGAGGTAGCAGGGCAGGGTGGCCACCAGGGTTTTGCCCTCCCCGGTTTTCATTTCGGCGATTTGGCCGTCGTGGAGCACCATGCCACCGATCAGCTGCACGTCGAAGTGGCGCATGCCTAGCACCCGCTTCGACGCCTCGCGCACCACGGCAAAGGCTTCGGGCAGCAGGTCGTCTAGGGTTTCGCCCTTTTCGATGCGCTGCTTAAACTCGCCCGTTTTGGCCGCCAGGGCTTCGTCGGAAAGCTGCTGAATCT
>JBARVK010000663.1:0-1901 GCA_049646225.1 Nodosilinea sp. | reverse complement strand
GCCCTGCTCCATAGGACTCAAACTACTTTTATGAATTTCCAAAAAACGAGCCAGAAAAAAGCAGATTCTGCCAGTGATGCTTCGATTGAGGCCTCTCAGGCGATCGACAAAACGACTCCTGCCGCCGATGAACCTATCACTGACCTGTCGCCAGCCCAAGCGGCTGAGGAAGCAGCCCGCACTGGTCGAGAAGACAACAGCGCCATGATCGGGGCTGAGGTGCCCAACCACAACCAAATGGCCTCGGGTAGCCCCACCACCGCAGGCGACCCCGACGCCATGATTGACCAGGCCAAGGTGGTGGGCGAAGAGGCGATCGGCGGCACTACTCCCACCCCCGACCAAAGCAACGTTGATCAAATTGCGGCGGCGGTGGGCATTGACACTCAGGCTGAGCAGCCCGTCGCAGTCAAAGACGAAATGGACCGCCGCGACAACCAGCGGTTTGAGCTTGACCCTGACTCAAAAGATCCAGCATCCTAGGGGCTATGGCGTATCGATTTTTGGCCGACAGCACGGTCGAGGCTAATGTCCAGTGTATTCTCGACGAGCAATTAGAAAAGGCTATTCAACAGCTCAGCGAAGAGTTTCAGCAAACCCCTGGACAAGCCGTTCATAAGGCCCGCAAGCATTTGAAAAAGGCTCGAACGGTGCTGCGCCTGGTGCGAAAATCGATCGCCAAAAAGACCTACAAGCGAGAAAAAGATCTGCTGCGCGACCTAGGGCGATCGCTCGCTTTGGCCCGCGATAGTGAGGTCTACCAGCAAACCCTCAGTCTGCTGCTCGACACCTATGGCCTCGATCAAGACACCAGAGGGATCGTTGAACTGCAAGAGAGCCTCAGCGGCCTACATCAATTCCGACTCAAAGAACTAACCGAAAGCGATACCTCGATCGCAGTCATTGTGTCAGACCTCAAAGACAGTCGGGCGCGGCTCAGCCAGCTTGGCCTTAAGAAAACCGGCTGGAAAGCTCTGGCTCAAAATCTGAAGCAGCTCTACAGCCAGGGACAGACGTGCTACCACGCCGCCTACGAAGATGGCAGTGATGAGGCGTTTCACGACTGGCGCAAGCGGGTCAAAGATCTGTGGCACTGCACCTGCTTGCTCAAACCGCTGTGGCCGCCTGTCATGGATGCGTTTGATTCAGAGACCTATCAGCTCACCCAGATCCTGGGGGATGGGCACGATATTGCGGCGCTGCGACACTTTTTGCTCAACCATCCTGCCGAAGTGACCGTTGAAGAGGTCAGCTTGCAGGTGCTGTTGCCCCTGATGAAGCATCGCCAGCACCGACTGCACCAGCAGGCAAACGAGCTGGGGCAAAAACTCTACTGCGAAGATCCGGCGGCCTTTACCCACCGTATGGCCAGCTATTGGAAAATCTGGTTCTCATCCGCGTCTTTTAGCTCAGCTGAATCTTATCCCGAATCCTAACTGTATGCCCCCGGTTTGTAGGGGCGTAGCATGCTACGCCCCTACGAGGTTCCTGATGGTGAAGCGGGGCTGATCAAATCGGCTGTCGTATTAGTAGACTACTGATTTCAAAGTCCCTCTCAGTCTTTCTCTGGCAGGCGAAAGATATCGGCAAACACCGTTTTCGCTGTGGGACGACGGTTTTTGTCTGGAGAGTCGTAGACCACCATGAGACCGTCGTCAAAGCCCATACAGGGCAACAGGGTCAGGCCTTCGGCGTGGTCAGAGCCAATCGTAAAGGGCAGATCAAACAACACCTTGAGCCGCCCAGAGTCTTGGCTCCACAGGGTGTCTTGGCTGTGGTCCAAAACGTTTTCTAGGCGAAACATCTGCATTGCTCCTTCAAGCTCCATGGTGGGGCCAGCCAGCAGTAGCAGGTCGCCACCGCGCAGGCACAGCTCGCGAATGCCCTGGCCATTCAGGTCG
>JBARVK010000662.1:0-5235 GCA_049646225.1 Nodosilinea sp. | reverse complement strand
GTGCCCAACCCCGAGCTATCGATGAAAGTAATATCTTTTAGATCAACCAAAATGACTTCGGCTCCGCTCTCCAGCAGGTCTTCCACCGACTGACGAAACGTCTCAGCTTTGGTGCTGTCTAAAATACCGGCTGGCTCGATAACGTGAAAGCTAGAACTCATAATAAAAGTCATTATCCTAAACTAAACCTCGCTCAGTAGCCCCATTCATACTATCTACGACTCAAGCACCGCCGGAGCCGGAGAATAAATAGCGCTGGGGGTGCGATCGCGATCAATTTCCACTACCAGGTTAACGTGTTCGCCATCCTGCTTGAGGGGCGCAATGAATAGCTCTGGGTGCAGCGCCCGCCAGAAGTACTCGACAAATTCGTCGATGGTGGCGTCACTCATCCCCGATTTTCCCTGGGCTTTCATCTGGTGTTCGGCGTCTTTGCGCCATTGCTTGCTCAGGCGGTAGTCGGCTGGGCAAAGCACCATCAGGCGATCGAGACAGTCCCACAATGGCAGGTAGGTCGCCAGCTGGGC
The DNA here is from genome assembly GCA_049646225.1 of Nodosilinea sp. Classification (GTDB taxonomy): domain Bacteria; phylum Cyanobacteriota; class Cyanobacteriia; order Phormidesmidales; family Phormidesmidaceae; genus Nodosilinea. The sequence continues at coordinate 4,708 of JBARVK010000662.1, read as the reverse complement.
GTTCATGTCGCGGGCAAACTGTCGGTCGGCCTCGGTAGAAATTGGCCCTGGTGCCTGGTCAAAGCAGCCGGGGTCAACGGGGCGCGCCCCCAAAAACCAGCCTTCAAACAGCAAAATATCGACATCTTGCACCCACTCGGGGTCGGCGCGATCGCCTTCGCCGCCGTGGCGGGATTTATCAAACCTGGGCAGGGCCACGGCTTCCCCCGCCGCCGCCGATTGAAGGTGAGCGATAGTGGCCAGACCCAGATCAATATCGTGGGTGCCCGGCGGCCCCCGCCACCGCAGCCGAGGGTCATTTTGCCTGAGCTGCTGGCGATCGCGGTAGGTTTTGTAAAGGTCGTCAATGGAGAGACCCACCGCCCGGTAGCCCATTGCCCCCAGCAGGTGCCGCAAAATCAGGGTCAGGGTGGTTTTGCCGGTGCCCTGCCCTCCCAGCACGCCCTGAATCAGCGGCGCATTGAGCCCGTCGCGGGCCTGCTTGAGGGTGAGGGCCAGGGGCAGCCACAGCTGCCAATACATATGGAGGTAGCGCTCGATGGGACCGGGGGGCAAGGGCAGCGCGTCGTGTTCAGGGGCCAGGGCGTGCAGCCAGTCCAGGCGTTCCCGCAGCTTAGCCAGCCCGTTAGTGGGGGTAATTCCCCAGGCGGCGGCCCGGCGAGGGTCGCCCAGTTCCCAGGCTAGCAGCTGCTGCATCTGGGCGTCGGTAAGGGTGTTGCCCGCCAGGTGTGCCGTCAGCAGGGGGGCAATGTCAAACTGACCGGGCGCAAAAGGCGTGTCTGTGTCTGCGGGGTTTGCCATTGCCGTTACTGATTGCTAAGTCGAACCACAATGCGGCCGGTCTGGATAGAATCACTGCGATCGCCGCTGACCAGCGTAATGGTCTGAAGATGCTTGAGGGCTGGCTGCGCCGCTGTGCTCCACAGTCGCCACTGGGGCACAGCGGCCGCTAGGCCAGTTTGCACCTGCGACCAGTTGATATGCACATAGCCCGTACTGGCCCCCGGCAGCTGCGCCACTGGCGGCCACCAGGCTGGCGGCTGCCGGGGCTGGCCCGGATGGAGCACCGCATCTAGCATAGCGGCAGAGGCGGCGAGCACCTCATAGCGATCGACGCTGGCCTGTAGACCGGCCACCTCTGCCACCACCTGTAGCGGCTGAGAGCCTCGACTAGGAGGTAGAGCCAGGCGCGTCCAGGCGATCGCCGGAGTGCCCCTCAAATCTAGCGCACCCACCCCCAGTCCCTGCCGCCGAGCCAAATCGCTAAGTGCCTCTAGCGACTCACTCAGGGCTGGGCTTTGGGGAGCGACCACCAGCCAGTCGGGGGCATCAACCCGAGCCGTCAGCCCAATGCCGTAGGCGCCGTCAACGCCTGTCTCTAATCGGTCGGCGGCCCCTGGCCCCAGGGCCCTATCGATCACCTGGGCCAGGGGGGTTACCTCAGCCCCGACCGGAGAGGCCAGCGCCAGCAGCGGCTTTAAGCGCTGACCAAGGGCCACCAGGTCAGTCCCCAAAGCCGTAACCGCTAGGGAATCGGGCAGATAGGGGGCGATCGCATCCCAATCCGCCGCCGTAGCCCGCTGGGAATGCAGCCGATGCCCCTGGGCTGCCAAGAGAGTCGTGTGACCCACCAGGCCCTCTCGGCTGAGCTGCCACGATATCAGCCCCCAGTCCACCCGATCGTCGGTGGCCCCTAGCTGGCTCAGGCCGACGGTGGCGTCTCGTTCGGGATGCAGCCAGCGATTGACGGCAGGCAGGTTGAGGGCCAGCAGCCCGACGCGGGGCTGGGGCAGCTCGCCCAGGGCAGTTTTGTAGCGGCGATCGGCCTGTAGGTTGAGGTCGCTCGACTGAGCGGCGGTCAAAGCCTGGCGCAGCACGTCGGGGTGATTGGCTGCCAACACGTAGCGATTGGCCACCAGGGCCGTGGCTAGCTGAACCGGGTCTGGGCCTGAGCGCTGGGCCCCTCGCCGACCATAGATGAGCCGGCTGCCCGAAAAATCTTCGAAGGTCAGGGCATCGCCTGCGATCGCGCGGTTTTGCCAATAGAGCTCCAGGGCCGCCTGGGCGGCAGCGCTGTCATTACAGGCCAGTACCACCAGGTAGCCAGGAGTCGCACCGTTAGCGGCATCCTGATCGAGGTCGGGGGTGACCAAGGCGGCGGTCACCTCTTCCCCCAGCCAGGGTTGAATATCGCGGCTGTAGCTGAGGCTGGTATCGGCCAGTAGCGCCTGCTCGATCAGATCCTGGTCGCGGTGGGTCTCCTGGCGCAGCCGAGGGGCGGCCAGGTATTCCCACAAACTGGCCAGGCGATCGGGGCGCACCAGCACCGAGGCCACCACCGTTGACTGCTTGGGCACAAACTGGAGCGCTAGCGGCTGCGCCTGCCCGCCGCGATCGATCAGATACAGCGGGGTGTTGAGCGTGAGCCGACCGAGCAGGCTCAAACCCAACACCAGCACCAGCCCAGCGGCAATGGCGAGGGGACGAATAAAGGAGCGAAACTTCATTGACCTCACGCGTGAAACCCCAAAACACCCGCAGCACCACGGCTGCGCTGACTAATGCTTCTTAGTGTATGGCCCTGTGCGCCCTGTAGCGCTGCGGATGCCAGCGGGCTGTTTAGAAATTAAACATTGTCAATTTCTGGATCTCCGGGGATCTCGGTGCGATGGTGCAGCTGCGATCGCCAATCTCTAACCCCAGTGCTGGTCCTTACTCCCAATCCATCGGCTGAATGCGATCGATATAGTCGAGGTTGGCCAGCTCAATTAAAATCGTGTCGTAGTCAGGCTGATTGGTGTTGCCGATCGCCAGCACCTCATTCTCGCCACAACCAATCCGGCCCCGGCTCTGGGGAAAGAACCGCGTAGAGGGGTCGATCGCCCCTACGGCCTGGGCATAGGCGTCGCCATTGGGAATGCAGAACTCATAGTCGAGCGATCGCTTACCGCCGGGCGAGCCGTAGAGGCCGTTTTCGTCCAGCGTGCTGAGGTCAAAGGCGATTTTATCGCTGGCGCTGCTGTGGGCCGAGGGCACAGCCTGGCAGGCAACGGCAAGGCTAAGTACTACAGCCCCCAGGGGTAGGGTAGCGCCTGAATGCAGGCTGGCGACTAGAGTCATGGGGCAAAACTACGCTTCGGGGTGGTCAAGCTTCTCGGGGAGAGGTGCCGATTGACTGGCTGACAATAGCACTGGCTTGTTTTTCGGTTGCGGCCTTGCGCTCGCTGTAGCGATCGGTGAGGTAATCAACGTGATCGCGCAGCAGCAGGGTGAACTTATAAAGTTCTTCCATCACGTCGACAACGCGATCGCGGTAGGCCGAGTCTTTCATTGTGCCGTCGTCGTCGAATTCTTGGTACGCCTTTGGCACCGACGACTGGTTGGGAATCGTAAACATCCGCATCCAGCGGCCCAGCACCCGCAGGGTATTGACCGCGTTGAACGACTGGGATCCGCCGCTCACCTGCATCACCGCCAGGGTTTTACCCTGGGTGGGCCGCACGGCCCCCAGACTCAAAGGAATCCAGTCGATCTGCTGCTTCATCAGGCCGCTGACGTTACCGTGCAGTTCAGGGCTAGACCACACCTGCCCCTCTGACCACAGCACCAGATCCCGCAGCTCGCTTACCTTGGGGTGGTCATCGGGGACACTGCCGTGAATCGGCAGATCGTGGGGATGAAAGAAACGCACCTCGGCCCCAAACCCTTCAATAATTCTGGCGGCTTCCTCGGCCAGCAGCCGACTGTAGGAGCGATCGCGCAGCGAGCCGTAGAGAAACAGAATTCTTGGCCTGTGGTCAACGCTCATGGCTATTTTCCCGGTGGCTGCAACCCGTCAGCTTACGTATCTAAGCGAGTGCCAATCAGGCAGGCTCCGGTGAGGCCAACGCCGTCTAGCTGAGTCCCCGTCAAGTCGGCACAGAGCAGGTTAGCTCCACCCAGCGAAGCCCCCGACAGGTTAGCCTGGCGCAGATCGGCTTCTTCTAGATTGGCATTGTCCAGGCGCGCCCCCTGCAGGTCAGTCTGGGAAAGGTCGGCCCCTTTGAGATTGGTGTCGCTGAGGTTGGCCCCGCGCAGATCGGCCCCGCGCAGATCGACCCCCTGCAGGTTGACCCCCATCAAGTTGCAGCCGCTCAAGAAGGAACCGGCCAGGCTCACCCCAGCCAAACGGGCACCCATCAGATTAGAGCCGCGCAGGTTGGCCCCGCGCAGATCGGCTCCGGTTAGGTCGCACTGCATTAGGTTAACGCCCCACAGGTTAGCTCGCAGGTCGGCCCCCACCAGGCTGGCCCCCATCAGGTTAGCGCCCTCCAGGTGAGCTTTGGCCAGGGAGGCTCGACTCAGGTCAGCGCCCACCAGACTAGCTCCTGCCAGCTGAATGCCCGCCAAGTCGGCACCAGAGAGATCTTCATCTTCTAAATTGGCCCCGGCCAGGTGACGGAGCTTGCCCGATCGCAGGGCGGCAATATCAACAGAATCGCTGGGCACAGAGGTCACGGTTACAGGGGTCGCGGCGACAAGACAGGTTATCGAGGGAGCAGTTCAGAAGAGGACGGAAAGACCGAGGCTTGATCGGCAACCTCGGGGTTTAATAACCCTGATCCCAGAGTTATTCTAGTCGGTATTGTGGGCAGGCTCATACCCTGCTGCAGGCCCATCACCATCAGCCCCAGTATTTCAACTAGCTTTGGATCCCATAGTTCTCCAG
>JBARVK010000661.1:0-3197 GCA_049646225.1 Nodosilinea sp. | reverse complement strand
CCACACCTGTGCTCAGGCTTTAGTTTTGTCAAGATAGACCTATCAGCAACGGAGATAGCAATGGCAAAGCGATTTTTTGGTAAACCTTTTATGAACTGGTATCGTCAGCTACTGCGTAACTCGAAGTATCGCTGGGTGGTGTTGTTTGGCACCCTGGTTTATCTGGTCAGCCCCATTGATATTTCCCCCGATGTATTTCCTGTTTTGGGTTGGATTGACGATGGCTTAGTCGCCACGATCGCCATTACCGAAATCACCCAAATTTTGCTCGATCGCAAGCGCAATCTGCGTCAGGTTGACGAGACTGTCGCTAAGGCAGAAGCCGTAGATACGACCGAAACCGTCATTGACGTCGATTCTGTCGTCGTGATGTAGGGGTACCAAAACCAGCATTCGGCTGTTTACCCCACATTCATCAAGGCTCACTTTGGAGCCGCCTCAATCCCCATTTTTAATCAGGAGAAGCCCCCATGACTAATACTGTTCAAGATCGCGTTAAGACCGAGTGGGAAAAAGCCCAAAAAGAGGGCGGTCAGCGCCTAGAGCGAGTTCGTGATATTGTCAAAGCCGCCGCGATCGAAGCATTGGCTGAAATCAGAGAGGGCTCTGGTGAAATTGAAACCCAGGGGCGCAAAACTCTGGCCGAAATGATTGACCAACTAAAAGCCAACGAGGCTGCTGACGAGGCTGCCGCTGAAGCCGTCGCCGCCGCTGTCGCTGAAGCGGTGCAGGCAGAATCGGCCCAGACGGCAATTGCCTACGCTGAAACCGTGCAAACCGAGACACCATCTGAGGCCACGGCCCCGACCTGGGGACAAATCTTTGCCGACCTGCGCTACCTAGCCAACGATCGCAAGGTGGACTGGGCCCAGCAGCTGCTGTCTAGCCTGCAAACCCAAATTGACCGCTTCGATGTCGATATGTCCACCGAGTACGGCGATCGCTACGGTTTCGTTCGCCCCCTGGTGCGAGGGGTACGCTCCTTGATCGCCTTGGCCTACAGCAAGGTGAACCAAGCCGCAGAGCCTGCAGCCACCCCGGTTCATATCGAGGTTTTAGACGAAGGCGAATCCCACAGTTCTGATGTCGCTGGCTGATAGCCGCGCCGGTCGTCACTCTAATCCCTTAAACGAGCCCAAAGCGCTGCGATCGCAGCGCTTTTTTTTGTTAAGCAAAAGACTGAGAACGGTAACGAACTTGCAGCCTTAACATTGCGCTCTGCGAACCTGTGCAACGTTTCCTGGCATCGGGTTAACGATCCCCTAAGGGGCTTGGTAGAACAGTGACACTAAGGCTGGGTAGCTAGCTCTACCCGCTCGTAAGCGTAACTGGCCCCCAGCCGTCCGCAAACTTCCTAAACTTTGGCCCCACACTTTGGCGAGTGTATACCTATGGTTAGCTCTCCTCTCGCCCCATCGTCACCCTTTGCTCAGCGCCAGCAGGTGAACCGCCCCGCCGCTGCCGACCCACAGCTGGCCCTGGCCGTCGCCGATGACAGCTTTTTGCGATCGCTCTTGACCGACAGCCTGCCCGCGATCGCCCGTCCCCACGAAATTGGCTCCGTCACCGTCGAAGTTGGGGTGCCGTTGCCCCATCAGGGGCGCATGGATGCCGTCCTCACCTTCGAGCATATCAACTGCGTACTCGCCGGGTCTTATCCTGAAGTACCACCGCCCGAGCTAAGTAGCCATCGCCAGTACGAAGCGATTACCCCCTGTCACTCAGACCTGTCTACCCTGGCCCACAATGTGCCCCTTACCGAGGCCCAGGCGCTGCTGGCGCGATCGGGCTTTACCAACAGCGATATTCAGCACATTCTCAACTTGCCCAACCAGGGCTGGCATAAGTCGTGGTGGTACAGCCTCACCCCGGAGGGGTTTCTAACCGTTCCCTTTCAGCGCTCGATTCGCAGTCGTTGTTATACCGACGGTACCGTTACGCTGCAATTTAAAGACCACTATGCCCAGCAGCGTCCCGAAGGCTTCCACAGCCAGGCCCAAAAGCTGCCGGTGGTCGTGCACTCTGGCCAGGTCAGCTTTTGCGACAACCTGGCCCAGATCAACCTCAGCCGTCAGGCGCTGGCTACCCCCCAGGCCATTTTGATCGCCGACGACCTGACCGAGCTAGAGGTGGAGGGCTACATTCGCCAAAACGTCAGCCTTTACCGACAGCGCAGCCTAGAGCATTTGCTCAACGCCAACTGCCGCTCCTGCGCCCAGGCCAAATGCCCGCTTCAGGGCGTAGACTCATCGCCTGTACTGGCCTGTAGGTCTTTTAGGCCCGTAGACGTAGAGGTGTAAATCTGCCCCGACGGGTGCAATAGGGTCGGCATTTTGCTGGTTGTCGCGTGGCGCTGAATCTGTCCCCAGCTTAGGGTGACGGCCCCACCCGCCAGCAGCAGGCCAAACAGAGCCAGCGACACTCTCTCCTCCGCTGACCCCATCAAGCCATCCACAGCCCCGACGGTGAGCGCTGTGGCTAGCCACGGTTGTTTTCTAAAAAGCGCTTTAATGATCGGTCTCCTGGATTCAGTAAGGTTAATAACGACGGAGTTTTTCTGGGGGCTCCCCCTGCTTCCCTTAAGACGGCGAATAAAATCTCGTCTATAGAGCTAGTCTTCCCCATCGCGCCAGATTGTGCCGCTACCGCAGCCCCAGCCAGGTCACGATCGCCTGCCCGGTGGCCCACTCAAACAGCACCAGCCCGACGAACCCCAGCATGGCGGCGCGTCCGTTCAGCCGCTCGGCGTAGTGGTTAAAACCCGCCTTGGAGCGCTCAATGGTGGGGGTGACGGTCGGTTCGAGATGGGCCATGGGTTTGGGTGTATCGTTTGCTTTCTTAGCCTACCCTATGGGTTGCCGGTTGTGATATGGGGGTGTGCCATGGCAACGACTGGACCGCAGCGGCGATCGCTCCCTTGGTAGACAGAGTCCTTTAACCTGCCCTAGCAGCAGCCACCGCCGGAGTAGTGCCAGGTCGATGGCGTAATCAGCACATCAGCATGTTCGCTCAGATTTTTGGCGGTTTTGTCGCAGATAGCCGCGGGCACCCCCTTAACGAGATAGTGGCCTACCCCGTCATCAAAAGCCGCGTCCACCCCTACGTACACGGCGGTTTTGCCAGTAAAGAAGCAGGCCCTATCGGGGGCGATCGGCACCTTAAACGACACCGTGTCTAGACTTTCTAGCAGCAAGGGC
>JBARVK010000660.1:0-8869 GCA_049646225.1 Nodosilinea sp. | reverse complement strand
TGGCTGCGCTATACCCTGGTTGCTACCACCCGACCGATTCTGTTTCAGCCCATTCCCGACCAGGTGCGCAGTACGGTGCAGTCGTGGGTCAGCGGCATTGCTGAACCCTTGGCGATGGGGGGAACTGGGGTAGCCATTCTACTTACCATTGCCCTGTGCAATCGGGTTGGTCTCAGCGACGAACTGGTGCAGGCGCGATTTTTTCTGCTGGGTACGGTGGTGGCGGCCCTGGTGTGGTTTGCGATTATGGTGCTGCTGCGATCGCGCTACCTCAACCTACTGGTGCGGGGGGCCGAGCGTGGCCTGCTGAGTTTCTCTGACGCCAACCTGCGGGTGCTCAAGCGAGCTTTCATCGAGCAGCTAGAGCAGCCGGGGCTAGAGGCCAACAAGCGATCGTGTATCGAACTGCTCAGTCACATCGACCCCAGAAACGTTGGCGAGATTTTGGCTCCGCGCCTGACCGACCTGCCCGCTGGGCTGCAGCGCCAGAGCCTAGAGGCCATGCTGGAGCATCCCAACGGAGCCTACACGGCCCAGGTGCGGGTGCTGCTGCTGCATCCCAATCAAACCCCAGATATTTTGGCCCTGGCCCTGCGTTACGTGTGGCTGGCGGAAGAAACCTTTAACATCAACGACCTGCGCCCCTACCTACAGCCCCAGGTTGATGCGGTGGTGCGGGGCACAGCAGCCTCGCTCATGCTGCGGCGGGGCAACAGTCAAGAGCGTGCTGAAGCCACCGCTACCCTGCGCAAAATGCTGGTGCACGACGAGGAGCGCGAGCGGGTTATGGGCTGCCGCGCCCTGGGCGAAGCCGACTATATGGAGTCGCTCAGCATCTACATCGATGACCTGCTGCAAGACCCTTCGCTACGGGTCCGGCGGGCGCTGCTAGAGGCGATCGCGGCTACCCAGTATAAAAAATACTACCCGTCGCTGCTCAAGGCTTTGCAGTACAAATCGACTCGGGAGGCGGCGGTCACGGCCCTCACTCGCCTGGGCAACGAGGCGCTGCCCATGCTAAACGATCTCGCCCTCGACCCCTATCGGCCCGAGATCTTGCGCAACCAGGCCTGGCAGGTGATCGGCAACATCGGCACCCTGCCCGCCCTAGACTTTTTGATTCAAAATCTGATTACCACCTGGGGCAGCACCCGCCGCCATATTCTGCGCATTTTGCTCAGCCTCTATCAAGAGTCGGGAGTCAAGCGATCGGCCCTGATCGACGGTGCCCTCGATCGCATGCTGGGTCGGGGCGGCATTGAAGACCTGCTCAATACCGAGCTGGCCTTTGCCGGTCAGATTTTAGCGGCCAAGGTCGATCTGGCGGCGGGCCGGGTGGTGGGGATAGAGGCCGACCTGCTGCGCGAGGCCCTCGACGGTTTGCAAAGCGATGCCACCGATCGCCTGTTTATGCTGCTGCGGTTTGTGTCGCCCGCCACCGCCATTCAGGCGGCCCAGGTCAGCCTCAGCGGCTCGGCCTCTAGCTGGGCGCGGGGTATTGAAATTCTCGATAACGTCGTTGATGTCGCCAACAAGCGATCGATTTTGCTGCTGCTCGATCGCCGATCCGATACCGAAAAGCTCAAGCGGCTGGCCCTCTCCACGCCGCTTGTCGCCTATCAGCCGCTGCCGCCGGGCGATCGCCTACGACAGCTGCTCGACCTGCGCAACTTTTTGTCAGACTGGGCGACAGCCTGCTGCTTTCACCTGGCCCGCGTACAGCGGTGGAACCTGACTGCCGAGCATACCCTGGCCCTGCTGCAACACCCCACCGGCTTTGTGCGGGAAGCCGTGCTGGCCTATCTAGCCGTTGCCTCACCCCGCGCCCTCAGAGAGGTGCTACCGATCATGCAGCAAGACGTCGATCATCTCGTGCTGGCTCAGGTCAAACAGCTAATCAGCACCTATAATTTGGAGCCGAGCCACCCCCCCTAGCGATCGCAAACGGGTTTCTCAGCCGGTTTTTTGGGCCATCCCTCTGTATGTTAAACAGCGTCGAACGTCTTCTTTTTATCCGCAATGTCTCCATGTTCAAAGAACTGCGAGACGACTTTTTGGTGCGGCTAGCCTCGGTGATGGACGAGGTGTTTTACGAGAACAACTACACCATCATCACCCAGGGGCAGGAGGGGCGATCGATGTACATCGTGGTTTCGGGCCGGGTCAGCGTGCACATTGGCGGTCAGCAGGTGGCCCAGCTCAAGCCGGGTGAATGCTTCGGAGAAATGTCGGTGTTCGATGCCGAGCCGCGATCGGCCTCGGTCACCACCCTCGACCCTTGCGCTTGTCTAGTGCTTACCCAGCAGCAACTCTACGACGCGATCGACGAGACGCCAGGCATTGCCGTCAACGTGATTCGACTGCTCTCCCGCCGCATCCGCGAGCTCAACCAGGAGCTCAACCAGGTCAAGCAGCAGCTTGCCCAGCCAGCTTCTTTTTCCCAGACCCGCCCCCAGTGGTATCAACCCCTGCCCTTTCCCCCCGCCGAACCCCTGGCCCGTCCGGGCCGCTAATGATTGAACCGCGTTAAACTCAGCAAACCCACAACCTATCTGCTGGAGTAATTCTGCTATAATTTTAAATTGCGCTATTGTGCCGTTTGATTACCGTCGGAGAATAACTCATGGCCCGTCATTGTGAACTGACCGGAAAGACAGCTAACAACGCCTTTTCGATCTCCCACTCCCACCGTCGCACCAAGCGTTTGCAGGAGGCCAACCTGCAAGAAAAGCGGGTGTGGTGGCCTCAGGGCAAGCGCTGGGTCAAGCTGCGCCTGTCGACTAAAGCCATTAAGACCCTGCAATCGAAGGGGCTCGAAGCGATGGCCAAAGAAGCCGGTATTAATCTCAACAAATACTAAATTTGGTCTCAAGCTAGCTGCGGCGGCGCAGTAGCGCCAGACCCGTCGCCACAACTCCCAAAGCAAAGGCCGTGCCTGGTTCAGGTACGGCCTTTGTTGTAGCCTGGCGCTGTACCCCCATGATAAACTCAAACACCACCGACTGACCGGGGGCTAAGCCGCGGTCAAACTGAAAAGCCGCCGTGGCATCGCCACCCGTAAAGGGACCAGGGTTGTTTTGCAGCCCGGTAGCGGGGGAATTGTAAAGCTGGGCTAGCAGCGGGCCATAGGGGCTAATCTGCACCGCTGTGGGACTTTGATCGACGCTGAGGGTGGCCAGGGCACCGCTGGCGTCGGTTTGAGTGAAGGTCGTGCCCGAGAAGGATGCCGAGTCATTGTCGAGCAGGTCATCGAACTGGAGGTCGTAGTCGATGTATTTGAACAGACTGACGTCAAGCCAGTCGGTGCCGGTGTTGGTGAGTGTGACGGTTTCCTGGCGGGTCGCGCGATAGCTGCCCTGGGATCCCCCCAACAGTACCGAATTAATTGAGAAGTTTAGGTTGGCGCCAAAGGTTGAAAAAGTGGCGCTGAAGCGATTGGTAGCGGGCTGGCTAAAGGCAACCGGTCGCAGGTCTTCGAGCCTCAGGTGGCGCTGTGCGGCGCTGCTGCCAAGGTTGAGAAAGTACAGATCGCTAAACAGCGTTTCGACGCCGTCTATTGCCCACGATTGGTCTTCGCTAAAGCGCAATAAATCAACCTGGTAAGTTGAGTTGCCGTCCGTTAACGTTATCAACCCCGGTGGTGGGTCTGCGGCTACCGCCAGCCCTGGTGCTAGGGCAGTGGCCAGAGCCACTGTCATACCCAGGCTGGGTAGGGAAATAGCAGACCAATGGTTCATGATGACTACAGAAGTGAGAATGGGCGGTCGAGGCAGACTGAGCCGACAAGCGGGGCTGCAACAGCGACAAATGCGGTAATCGTACAGCAGGCGCGTTCGCTCCTAGCCTAGTCGCGCCACCTGGGTTCTGAACTCTGATCTCTAAGGGTATTTACGGAATCCTTAAGTGAACTTTACCGATCATAAAGTAGGGGTGCGGGGCATCAAGACCCGACTATTGAGTGTTTGACCGCAAGTACTCTACCCTCATCAGCCCAAACTAGAGTATGCCAAGCCCCCGCCCAGGCAGTAACGTAGACCCAGGGATAATCTTAGGTGTTCCCGCCTTCCTGGTTGCCTGACCTGCTTTATTATCTCCTGGCTGGTTTTCCCATGACCGATCGTTCCCCTACGCCCACCCTCGACCATCGCCAGGCGGTGCAGCGGGTTTTGTTGATTACGCTGGCCCTCAACCTGGCGGTGGTAGGGCTTAAGGCTACGGTCGGTGGGTTGACTGGGTCACTGAGCCTGCTGGCCGATGCGCTGCACAGCGTGACTGACAGCGCTAACAATGTGCTGGGTCTAGCCACCAATCGTCTGGCCGATCCCCGGCCCGATCGCGACCACCCCTACGGCCACCAAAAATTTGAGGCGGTTGGTGCCCTGGGGATAGCGGCTTTTCTGGGTATTGCTTGTTTTGAAATTCTCAAAAGTGCAGTAGAGCGCATTGTTTCGGGGGGCAACCCAGTCACTATGAGCGCTACGGCGCTTTGGATCATGCTCATCGTGCTGGGTATCAATATCGTGGTTGCCTTCTACGAGCGGCGGGTGGGTCAGGCGCTCAACAGCAAAATTTTAGTGGCCGACGCTCGCCACACGATGAGCGACATCTGGACCACTATCGTGGTGCTGGTGGGGCTGATTGGTGTCTGGAAAGGGCTGGCTTGGCTAGATGTGACACTGGCTTTTCCGGTGGCGCTGCTGGTGTTTAAGAGCGGTTGGGAGGTGCTGCGCGACAACCTGCCCTGGCTGGTCGACGAAATGGCGATCGCGCCCGAGGCCATTCATGCCCAGGTGATGCAGGTACCCGGCGTGGTCAACTGCCACAGTATTGCCTCGCGGGGGCTGCGGGGGCGGCAGGTGTTTATTGATATGCACCTGGTGGTCAAGCCCACCGACCTTCGGGCCGCCCACAGCGTTACCGAAGCGGTTGAAGATCACCTCCAGCAGGTTTACGGCCCCGCTCGAATCACCATTCATGTTGAACCCCGCGAGTATACCGAGGAGGACATTACGTACTAAGCGGGGCAAGCTGAGGCGATGAGGCGCTAACCGATTACACATTACACTGGTAAAAGGGCAAACGCCTCGGTCCCGCTTACGAAGCACCTATGAACTTTTTGACCAACCTGATTCCCAATCGAGCCGACCAGACGACATTGCCAAAGCGCAGTCGCCGGGTGCGAGGAGTGGAGCTAAAAACCGAGGCCGAGCTAGAGATTATGCGCCAAGCCGCTCGCATCGTGGCCACGGTGCTGAAAGAAATCGAGGCTCTCGTGCAGCCGGGCATGACTACTGCTGACCTCGATGCCCATGCCGAAACGCGCATCCGCGAGCTGGGGGCTACGCCCAGCTTCAAGGGCTATCACGGCTTTCCGGCCTCAATTTGCGCCTGCATCAACGACCAGGTGGTGCATGGTATTCCCAACCCGCGCCAGGTGATTCGCCGGGGCGATTTGCTCAAGGTCGATACGGGGGCCTACTATAACGGGTTCCACGGCGACTCTTGCATCACCATTGCGGTGGGGGAGGTATCGGCCCAGGCTAAGCAGCTGATGACGGCGGCAGAGGCCGCTCTCTACGCCGGCATTGGCCAGGTGAAGCCGGGGAATACATTGCTGGATATCGCTGGGGCGATCGAAGACTGTATCACCAGCTATGGCTTTGCGGTAGTCGAAGACTTTACTGGGCACGGCGTGGGGCGCAACCTGCACGAAGCGCCCTCGGTGTTCAATTTTCGCACTCGGCAGTTGCCCAACATGAAGTTGCGGCCAGGGATGACCCTGGCGATCGAACCGATTCTTAACGCGGGGTCAAAGCAGACCCGAACCCTGAAAGACCAGTGGACGGTGGTGACGGTCGATCGCAGTCTGTCGGCCCAGTTTGAGCACACCGTACTGGTCAGCGAAACCGGCTACGAAATTTTGACCGATCGCAATCAGGTGCCCGTAGCGCTGGCCTCCTAGTGCAGCGTCAAGACTAAAGATTAGGGTTCCTGTAAGTTAGGTGAAACGCAGTGGAACCCAACAGCAGTCAGCTTTGTTGGGTTCTGCTGGCGCGCCACCCAACCTACAAATTCAGGATTGGTCGATCACTATTCCTGCCAGGTGAATATCAGGCCACCGTTCCAACTCCCCTGACTCCCCAGTGCCCCGGCCCCCTGCGATCGGCAACAGTGAGCAAACGTATGTCGCAGTCAACTAGCTTTCTATGGCTCGGTATTGGGGTCAAGGCAGGGACGAGGGCCGTAGTCAACGGTTGTTTCAACCGTCAGCACGTAAGCTGTGAGGCCGTCCGTCGGCGGGAATGTGTGGGCCTGAATCTCCTGCAGCGCCTTGCGATCGAGAGCCCCATAGCCCGAACTCCTCAGCAGTGTAGGCTGCCCCCGCCATGATCCATCGGGGTTAACCACTGCGCCAATGCTGAGGGCTTTGGGCGCTTCGACTAGGCAAACGCGCTGGGGGTAGACCGTTAAAAAGTCGGTGCGGTTAATCTCAGAACTCAGGTCTGCCAGACCCGTATCCTGACGAATTTTGCTTACCCACGCGCTCTGATTGGCGTTGAAGGTTTCGCGGGTAACCGCCGAGGCATCGTAGGCAAAGCGATCTTGAATGAACTCAGCCGCCTGATCAATTTGAGTTTGGGGCAGGTCGAGGGTAGCGACGTAGGCCAGCAGGCGTTCTCCCACATTGGCATTGAATAGTGGTTGACTGGCTGGAGCCGATGGGGCAGGGGACGGTGCTGACTGGGGAGCGGTAGCCCTGGGGTTGGCAGCTGGAGCTGTGGGCTGAGGTTGGGGGTTGGGCGGCTGGGTCGGGCGCGGCGATCGCGCCGCCGATCGCTGGGGCTGCTGCGATCGCGGTGCTGCCTGCCGGGGCGCGGGGGCGGTACGGCTGATAGCTTGTGGACTCTGCTGCGGCCTGATTGGCGAAGGGGCGGGCACCGAAGCCGTGGGGGCTACTGCGCCTGGGGCTGAAGTGGCGGCGGGGTCTGCTGTCCCAGCGGGAGGCACGCGGGTAATGGCAATGCTGTCTTGCTCGGGGTCAGGGGGTGGAATTGGCGCTTCACTGGAGACCCCCGTAGGCATAAGCAAAAATAGTCCGTGCAGGCCTAGCGAGGCCAGCAGCATGGGGGCTATTACACCCCGCCAGGGCGATCGCTGGGTTTGGGGCTTTGTCACTACCGCTCGTTTGATCATGATGGACGCTAGACCTGTACAACCCAGGCTAAAACAACTAAACCGCTGTGGCGGCTAGACCGGATAATTCCCACTTTATCCCCTGGGATCAGCCTGCCAAAAAATAACTAGCGTGGTGGAACCACCGGGGCTGACCGGCAACAGCGAAACCCAAAGAATAGGCGTACTGCCCTCCTGCACCTCAAACAGGTCGTAGCCGCAGTAGGCCTGCCCCAGTGATTGTAGCGTTTGTCCGGCAAAGGTTCTGGGCATATCCTGCCGCTCTACCAGCTGAATATTGCGGCTCAGGTACCGCAGATCGGCAGCAGAGCTTGGCAGCGTATAACTACGTCTATCAATAGCGCTAAAAAAGCACTGCTGGGTTGCGGGTGACCACTGTGAAATGTACAAATCCCAGATGTCTCCAGGGAATTGGTCAGTCAGGTCAAAGTTACTGCTGCCGGGTTCTCGCCCCAGGGCGCCGATCGCTGAGGTCACTAACTGTGACTGACGACTGGGGTCAAACCCAGCGACGGGCGGCGGCTCACTGGGAAGACGAGCCGACTCACTAACGGGCTCTGCCGCCATCGGCTCTGTCGGCGGCGGGGCTTCAGGATATTGTTCCGGCACGACAGGTTGCGTCGGGGCCTGAGGAGCCGCGGGTGGCGGCGAACCAGCCGGGGGAGCCGCGGCGGGAAGTTCAGCCTCGGGCACCGGGGCGGGCTCGGCCTCGGCCAGACTGCTGATGCTCAATAAATCGACTACCGACTCTTCTGCCTCCTGCACCTCTTCCGCCTCGACCTCTGGCTCAGGGCGAGAGGGCAGCGGGACCAGCAGCAGCAGGACGTGAAACCCTACTGACAACACCAGCAGTGGGGGCACCAGGGCGCTTGTCCAGTCTGTCCCCTTCAGGCTGAATGACGTGTGAGACTCGCTAGTGGTCATAGAAATGACGTTTTACAGTAGGCGATCGCGTTGACGTAACAGTTCAGCACCGTCTGACACAAAATCCGCCTTCAGAAACCCCGGTTTAATGCAGAAATCCCGTCGGGGCATTGCACCGCAATGCTCCGACAAACCGGGTGTAACCAATAGAATTCGGTATTAGCGGCGCAATGCCCTCGGAAAGCAGAACTCTTTCCAAGGGCCAACCTTAGGATTGCGTTAACTTACCCAAAACCAGGTCTACAGCTCAGAGAGAATAGCGCTGTAGCGATCATCGGACAGGGGCACGTAGCCCACCTCGGGCACGATCTCAGCAGCATTGTCGAGTACAAACGCCATGAAAGAGCGTACGTCGCTGTTGCCCTCCAGGCTAGACGTCTTCACGTACATGAAGATCGGCCGCGACAGGGGCACGTAGGTACCATTCTCGACGTTCTCCGGCGTCGGCAGAACCCCATCCACCGCGACCGCCTTGAGGGTATCCTGGTTCTCCAGATAGTAGGCCAGGCCAAAGTAACCCAGGGCATTGACATCGCGGGACACACCCAGCACCAGGATGTTGTCGTCTTCGCTAGCGGTGTAGTCGGCTCGGCTCGCGCCCGATTCTCCGACAATTTCTTCAGTGAAATAGTCAAAGGTGCCGGAGTCGGTGCCAGGGCCAAACAGGTCAATGGGGGCATTGGGCCAGCTGGGATCGATTTGGTTCCAGCGCGTGATCGTGCCCTCAGAAGCGGGCTCCCACATCATCTTG
>JBARVK010000659.1:0-11090 GCA_049646225.1 Nodosilinea sp. | reverse complement strand
TGCTGGTAGTTGATTAAGCCGCGATCGCGCCATTCGTTCGCCGCCTCCGGCTGAATCAACAAAATGCGGTTGATCGCATCGAGCGCCCTGGGCACATCTCGTTTTTGCAGATAAATCATCTTCAGGTTGGTCAACATGCGCACCAAAAAGGTGGCTGGGGTAATCGGGGCCAGGTGCTGCGGCTCAATC
This sequence comes from Nodosilinea sp., assembly GCA_049646225.1. Taxonomy (GTDB): domain Bacteria; phylum Cyanobacteriota; class Cyanobacteriia; order Phormidesmidales; family Phormidesmidaceae; genus Nodosilinea. Next base: position 10,901 of record JBARVK010000659.1, on the reverse strand, counting down.
TGGGCGACGTCGCCAAACATCTGCTTGAGGCGATCGCGGCAGTCTTGCTCAAACAAAATCTCGCCCCGATTAAAGGGGTCCACAAAAATGTCCATTTCATCCACTGTGGGGCGAATCAAAAAATGCCCCGGCATACTCACCCCCACCATGGGGAAATCAATCCGGCGAGCCAGTTCTAAATACACCAGCGAAAGCGTAATGGGAATGCCCACCCGCCGATCTAAGACGTCATTGAGAAAGCTGTTGCGCGGGTCGTAGTAGTCGACGCTGTTGCCGCGAAAGTTGAGATCGCTAAACAAGTAGTCGTTGATAGCGCTGATGATTTTGAGCGGGTAGGGCGCTTTCGGCAGCCGCTGGCTGAGGGTATCAGCCATGCGATCGAGCATGGCCAGGTAGTCGTCAATCACGAGGTAAGGATACTCTTCTTGAGCAATGTACAGGGCCGCCCTAGACAAACTTACCTGATCTAAAGGCTGCTGTAGCTCTTGGTAGAGACGCTCTCGGGGTAGTGCAGAATTGGTCATTTAGGCGTTATAGTCCTTACCGCTGCCATAAAACAGGCTATCTTGCCAACGATGGCTATAGTATCGCTGAACCGGAGGCAGTGACTCAACTACTGGACTCAAGGCCCGAGCCAGAGGTTCCAAAGTGCTGTACCCAGCTAGGCTGCCGTAGTGCCTGAGCCAGCTTACCAAAGCACCAACCCCCACCTGGGGAATAATCTTGGTCACCAAACCCGGATATTTAATAGAGGTGACCGCCAGGGTTTTAGCCAAAGCCGGAAACTGCACCACATCCTGCAAAAAGGGTTTTAGGGTAGGGTCGCCCAGCTTATCCATGGCCGCGAAAATAGCTGTCAGCATGCGGTTGATATGCTGCTCAGACAAATTTTGCTCCATCCCTACACTCATCGATTTTTGAAACAGCCAGGTGACCGACAAGTTGGGCTGGTAGGGCTGGAGAGCGCCCAGGGCAGAGACACCAAGGCGATCGCACCCCAGCGCCTCATCAATGCCAATAACCAACCGCTCCAGGTGGCGAATCATCGCCCCAAAGCCGCCAAAGCTGAGCGGCGACTGGCTGCCGCTGCTGTCACCCACCGCCAGGGTGCGGCCCCAGGGGTAGCGCAGCGGGCTTTGCTTATAGCAGGGAAAAAAGCCAAACAGGGCTCGTTTCACCCGCAAGTCCTCGAGGTTCACCTGCTGATACTCGGGCAGCAAACGCCAGTACTCCTCAAAAAACTCGCTCAGGCTCAGCCGCCTGGGGTCGGCATCCATATAGCTAAACATGTAGGTAGTGCGCCCATCTCGGGCCGGAAACGCCTCCCAAAAGTACTGGCACTGGTGGCGCAGCGGCGTAAACGACACCAGCAAATCGCCCGTGTCGTTTTGAGCATAGCCCTCGGCACAGGTGCCCACCACTAGGCACACGGCATCGGGTTTGCTCGGCCCTCGCGCCTGACGCACCAGCGGCGAAAAGTGACCCATGGCATCGATTAGCAAGCGGGTGGTCAATGGCTGACCGGCTTTCACCCACACGCCGTTGGGGTGTACCCAGGCCGAGTCGAAAGCCGTGTGCTCAAATAGCTGGCCTCCGGCCTGTAAAAACTTGTCCTTGAGCCGCTCTAGCAGCCCTCTGGGGTCTACCCCCACGTTGAGCACATCCTCGACCCAGAGCGGGTCACCCTCGCCAAACTGAATGCGGGCAGGGTTGTACTCCGAAGCCATCACGTCGTCTAGTTCGGTTTCACTCAGCAGGCCCAGCTCCGTTAGCGCCGCCAGCTCTCGGCGAGAGATATTCCACTCTTGATCGCGGCCCCGCAATTCACCGCGCTCAAGGATAGCCACGCGCCAGCCCCGCTGCGCCAGCCCCGCCCCCACCAGCACGCCCAGGGTGCCGCCGCAAATCACCACGTCCCACTCCACCGCTTCCAGGAGCGTTTCAGCCTGATAAATAACCTGCTGTGTGGGCAGGTCGCCAGTGCGATAGCGCTGCCACAGATCGTCGGCTTTCTCAAGACCCACTAGAGGATTGCCCGGCAAGCCGGAGAGCATGTGTTGGGTGAGGGTCATAGAACTCAATTCTAACTAAACATAAAAAAAGTAGCCCCATGGCTGAGGCTACCAGATGTCAAATCAGCGACAATTCGACAAATATTGAGAGAAGAGAGAGAGGTAAACCTATTCAGGCCTTAGCTTTACTGACCAAAAAAGTCTTTGACCGAGTCTACAAAGCTTTCGCCGGATTCTTGAGCGGCATCAGCGGCGTCTTCGACAGCACCTTGGGCACGACCTGCTTCCCGTTGGACCCGACCTTCAACCTGATTGCCAAGTCCATCGGTGCCGCCAGTTGCCCGATCGATTTTGCGCTGGGCTTTGCCGATTTCTTCTTGGGCGCGGCCTTCGATCTGGTTAGCGGTGCCAGCCCCGACTTTGTTGTCAAACTCACGCTCGGCCCGTTCTTGCACAATGTCTCCGGCTTCGTTGCCGAGGGCGGTGGCTGGGGTGCTAAAGCCAAACAGCAAGCTAGAGCCAAGCACCAGAGCCACTAGGCCAACGCAAAGTACGCGCTGAAGCTTAGCTGCGATCGCATTAACTATCATAAAAAGTCTCCTGAAAGAAGTCGCACTTACTGGTAAGTCATAAGTGTTTGTCTTGCTCAGTTATAAACCGGGCGATCGCACCACAGCATCGCTCAGCAGACAGACATCGGTTGGGTCTTTAGACCGATTCAGACCCACGGGTCTCTTCCCTTTGGCCAAAATACAGGCGATAAGATTCGTGAGGCTAAAGAACTGAACCTGGCGCGTCGCCCACTGCCTTGGCCTAAAATCAGTGAACTCTAGAGACAATTCGCCATGTCTAATGCCATTACTCAGCGCAATGGGGTATTTAGTGAAGAGGCCTTTACTCGCCCCGCCGCCGGAGGCAAATTGAGCTGCTCAATTTTGGTGGTGGGCGGTTCGACAGCCGCCTACACCACCACGCTAACGGCTTTAAGACTCAATCTAGACGTGTGCCTGGTGCAGCCCCACCAGGTAGTGGGTGGCCAGTTCACCGCCCAGGCGCTGCCTGCCTCCGACGACGGCGATTTGCTCCAGGCCAAGGCGGGTCTGTACACGGTGGATGGCGAGGAGTTTGCCATTTCGAAGACTCAGCGGGCCTTTCGCGATCGCCAGCGGGAGCTACAGCCCGTCGGTGGCAGAAAGGTGCCCAACCCCGGCGGCGGTTGGGTCAGCCCTCTGGCCACTACTCCAGTCGTTGCAGCGACGGCTATGAACGAGGCGCTGTTGCCCTACCTGCGCGATAGACGGCTCACGCTAATTCCCTTCGCGGAACCTGTTCAAGTGGCGTTGGAAGGGGAAAACGGGCGATCGCGGGTGCAGGGAGTAATATTTCGCGATACCCAGAAAGGCCATACCTTTACCGTCAGCGCCAGGGTCACCGTCGAGGCCACCGATTTGGGTGACCTGCTGGAGGTGGGCAACATTCCGTCGCGAGTGGGGCAAGAGGCCCGCCACGAAACCGGCGAAGCGATTTTGCCTGAGGATGCTCGGCCCCAGTGCCAGCAGTCGATCACCTTCGATGTGGTGGTCGAGCATACGGCGCGGGGCAAAGGAGTCGCCATGGGCAAACCCAGCGGATTTGAAACCGAGAGTTGGATTGGCCTGAAAGAATTCACCCATCACTTTTGGACTAAGGCCCAGCCCGACAAATGGCAGAAGTGGGACTTCTTTAGCGACTTCGGCATCTTTCGCTATCGGCGGCTGCTGCGATCGCACAGCCACGACAAAAAAGTTTTCCCCGGCGATGTGGCCGTGCTCAACTGGGGCACCTCTAGCGAACCCGATCGTGCCTTTTGCTGCGGCAACGACTATCGGCCCGGTCGGTTGGTGGGGGTCAGCCGCGACGAACGGAAACTGCACATTCAGCGATCGCGGCAGCGAACCCAGGCCTACGTCCACTACCTGCAAACCCACGGGGCTGCCGATCTCAAGCCCCGCGGCGACCTCACCTGGACGCATGACGGCATCGCCCTAGAGCCCTACGTTCGCGAAGCTCGGCGTGGCATTGCTCTGACCACCATTCGCCATGAGGATGTGGCTGAAACCTTCTTCCCCAACCAGGCGCGGGCGCGCTGCTTCGACGACTCAGTCGGCATCGGCCAGTACCACTACCTCGATCTGCACGGCAACGACGCCAAGGGGCACGTCAGCCCCAGAGGGAAAGACGTGGTGGCTCTGCCCTTTAGCCTGCCGCTGGGGTCGCTGGTGCCCCGAGATACCGATGGCCTGGTGCTGTCGGCCAAGAGCATTGGCACCACCCACATCACCAACGCTGCCTACCGCATGCACCCGATGGAGTGGGCGATCGGTGAGGCCAGCGGCTTTTTAGCCGTGTTTGCGGTGTGGACCGGGCTAGAGCCTCGGGTGCTGGCCACCGACGAAAAGCATATTCGCAAGATTCAGGGATTTATGGCCCGCAACGGCATTCCCATTTTCTGGTTCAACGACATCAGCCACGACGACCCCGACTTTGAAGCGATTCAGGTGTTGGCGGCGGCGGCAATCGTGCGCAGCGACGACCCTAGAAGCCTCAGTTTTAAGCCCCACGCGCCGGTCAGCCGGGCTGTCGTCGCTACGGCCCTGGTCAACGTGCTCAAGCTGCCTACCACTCTGCCCAATCTGTCTACCTCTGGGCCTACCTTTAACGATGTGCTCCCCGGCCAGCACTGGGCCTACATGGCGATCGAAACCCTTTGCGCCCACGGCATGATTGCTGGAGTCGGCCAAAACCGCTTTGCCCCCAACACTCCTATTACGCGCCAACAGCTCTCGTTGTTGATCAAGCGGGCCATGCCTGAGGTCTACGACAAGGCCTTTAGCCGCACCCCCATCGATGGCCAAAATCTACAGCGCCGCGAACTCTCCCGCGTACTCTACGAGGTGCTAAAGGGGCGGTTACAGCTGTAATCTGTCGGCCTGGCGATCGTTCCTGAGGGTACGGCCAAGATTTTGCTGCTTTTTAGGTAATGGGCAACACAATCGCAAAGTCTGAAAACCTGTTCACTTATTCTTGGTCAGATTTCTATGGTCAGTTACGTCTATGAAATTGTTCAAGCGCATGAAGCGGCAGCCGTCTCTAAGAGCGTCAAAGCGGCTGTTACAGGTTGTTAGCGGCGTTGGCGTCTGTTTACTGGTGGCAACAGCCTGGTCGGGGTGGTTCTCGCCCGCCACCGCCCAGGGCGAAATCTACGATGTCAAATCGGTACCCGGCAACGTGATCTGGGGTGAGCTATTTAAGCCCGACAGCGAGCCAATTCTGACGGTCAAATCGGGCGATCGCATTCGCATGGAAACCGTCTCCCACGAGGGTATTCTGGCTGATCAGGGCGACACCGTTGAGTTTTTAACCGGCGGCGGCATCAAAGCCGACGACATTCTGCCCGATCAGATCACCATTAAGGGCACCGTGCCCAAATCGGGGCCGGGGCCGCACGTGATCACCGGCCCCATCTATGTTGAAGATGCTGAACCCGGCGATGTGCTCGAAATCAAAACCATCGACATCGACTACCGCGTTCCCTACGGCGTCATCTCGAACCGGCACGGCAAGGGCTCGCTACCGGGTGAATATCCCGAAAACGACGCTCCGATCTACACCAAGATCATCCCGGTGGACATGACCAAAGAGATCGGCATTTTTAAGCCCTCCAATGGCTTACCCGATCTAGAGATTCCGCTGAAACCCTTTATGGGCCTGATGGGCGTCGTGCCTGCCGATCCCGAGGACTCGGTCAACTCGGTGCCCCCCGGTCTGTACGGCGGCAACGTTGACATCAAGCACTTGGGCCGGGGCAGCAGCCTCTACCTACCGGTTCAGGTGCCAGGGGCGCTGTTTTACTCCGGCGATCCCCACTGCGCCCAGGGCAATGGTGAAGTGGCGTTGACCGCGATCGAATGCTCGCTGACGCCGACCTTTGAGCTGGTTCTCCACAAAGATATGGATCTACCCGCCCCCATGGGCGAAACCGCCGACGCCTGGATTGCCGTCGGTCTCGACACCGACCTCAACGAGGCCATGAAGAAGTCGGTGCGCGAATACCTGCGAATTGTGAACGACAAGTACGGCCTGACCAAGGCCGATGCGCTGCTCTACGCCAGTGCCGACATCGACTTCGAGGTGTCTCAAGTCGTAGACATTGTGAAGGGCATCCACGGGGTCATTCCCAAAGACCGCTTCACGGCTTTGGAGAAGTAATACCGAATCCTAACTGTATGCCCCCGGTTTGTAGGGGCGTAGCATGCTACGCCCCTACGAGCTTCCTGATTATGAATCGGGGCTTATCAAATCGGATTTCGTATAATCCTCTATCCAACAGGGTTCGGCATCGCGCATTTGTAGATCAAAAAGAACCCCGGGTTTTTCAAAAACCCGGGGTTCTGCATGTCAGACAAACTTATTTAATCAGCGTCAGCAGGTAGATCAGACTAAAGAGCACAATCCACACCACGTCAACAAAGTGCCAGTAGATTTCGGCCATCTCGGGGCCGGTGTGGGCCAAGCTGCTGTAGTGGTCGGCTCGGCGCGATCGCCACAGCACGCCCAAAATTAGCACCAGACCAATAAACACGTGGGCACCGTGGAAGCCCGTGGTCAGGTAAAAGCAGTTGCTAAACAGGTTGGTTTTGAGGCCGTAGCCCAAGTTCATGTATTCGTACACCTGACCAACCAAAAACACCGCACCCATGGCAACGGTAATGCCAAACCACTTGCGCATACCGGCCAGGTCGTCATTTTTGATCGCCTTAGTGCCCAGATTAATCACCCAGCTGCTAGAGACCAGAATCAGAGTATTGACCGCAGGCAGCAGCAGCTCAACCTCGGTTTCCTTCGGTGGCCATTCGGCATTGCTGCCGCGAAACACCAAAAACACCGCAAAAAAGCCAGCGAACATCAAAAATTCTGAGGCTAAGAAGGTAATCAGGCCCAGCACCCGCAAATCCTGATGTTCTTCATGGGCTTCCGCAGCGTGGCCGTTGGCTGCAGCAGTATTAGAATCGATCGCGCCTTGCATAAGCTATCAGGGGATAAAGGGCAGGTGAGTGAGCAGAGGTGAGTAGAGAAGATTAGAAGAAAAGCAGGTGGAGAGAAGATTAGAAGAAAAGCAGGTGGAGAGAATCACCAGGAGTATTTCGCTCCCGGTGATCCATACATTACACCTGGGTCGCCTCAGTGGGCTCTCCCGCCGGACCTACCTGATCGGCTTTATCCATGCCGTACTCATAGGGGCCGTGGGTTAGCACCGGCAGCACTTCCCAGTTCTCGATAATCGGTGGCGAATCGGTAGTCCATTCCAGGGTCAGCGAATTCCAGGGGTTGGGGCCTGCTTCCTTACCCGACATCCAGCTCCAGATCACATTGATATAGAAGGGAATCACCGAAACCGCCAGAATATAAGAGCCCAACGTAATCAGTTGATTTAGATCGACAAATTGAGGGTCGTACATGGCCACCCGGCGCGGCATCCCCTGCATGCCCAGCTGGTGCATAGGGGTAAAGGTGAGAATAGTGCCGATAAAGGTCAGCACAAAGTGCACCTTGCCCAGGGTTTCGTTGAGCATGCGCCCGGTTATTTTGGGGAACCAATGATATATCCCGGAGTAAATGCCAAACACGGACCCACCAAACAGCACGTAGTGAAAGTGGCCGACTACGTAGTAGGTGTCGTGGACGTGGATATCGAAGGGAGCCGCCCCCAGCGTAACGCCGCTGAGGCCACCAAACACAAACATCGACAACAGCCCCACGGCAAACAGCATGGCGGTGGTATAGCGAATTTTGCCGCCCCACAGCGTCGCTACCCAGCTAAAGATCTTCACCCCCGTGGGCACCGCCACAATCAGCGTTGAGATGGTAAAGAAAATTCGCATCCAGGGCGCGGTGCCGCTGGTGAACATGTGGTGCACCCACACAAACAGCCCCACCAGGCAAATGGTTAATGACGAGTACGCGATCGCCTTGTAGCCAAAAATCGGCTTGCGAGCGTGTACCGGAATCACCTCCGACATAATGCCGAAAATCGGCAAAATCATCAGATACACCGCCGGGTGCGAGTAAAACCAGAACAGGTGCTGATACACCACGACATTGCCGCCTGCATCAGGCTTAAAAAACGAGGTGCCAAAGTTGATGTCAAACACCAGCAGCACCATCGCCGCCGCCAGCACTGGAGTGGCAAACAGGGCCAAAATAGACGTCGCTACCATCGCCCAGCAAAACAGGGGCATTTGATCCCACTTCATGCTGGGTATCCGCATCTTCCAGATCGTGACCAAGAAGTTTACCGAACCCAAAATGGAGGAGGTACCCACCATAATCAGAGCTACACACCACAGGGTTTGAGGTAGGTTTGCCGTAATCTCGCTCAGGGGCGGGTACGAGGTCCACCCCGACTGGGCACCACCACCTAAGAAAAAACTGGCGGCTAGTACCGCACCTGCGGGCGGGTTAAGCCAGAAGGCAATGGCGTTGAGCTTAGGAAAAGCCATGTCCCGCGCCCCAATCATCAGCGGAATCAGGAAGTTGCCAAAGCCCCCGATCGCCGCTGGCACAATCCACAGAAAGATCATGATCGTGCCGTGGTTGGTCAAAAAGGCGTTGTACAGCTCAGGGCTAAGAAAGTCAGAGTCGGGGGTAGCTAGCTCGGTGCGCATCAGCACCGCCATGAAGCCGCCCACCAGGTAAAACAAAAACGTCGTTACAAGGTACTGAATGCCAATGACCTTGTGGTCAACATTAAAGGTGAAATAGTCATACCACTTCCACTTATCAGGATGACCGTGGCCACCCTGAGCCTCCGTGGGTTTGACAGAAACATCTGCTTGAGCCATATATCGGGTCTTGCTAAAGGGCTATAAAAACTGCGACAAACCTGAGGGACAACCTTTGAGAAAAACCCCAGCCAACGCCGCTTTAATCAGTTGTGAAAACACCGTGGTTCATGGGGGCGTGGTCCATTTGGGCAACTTGTACCGGAGAGGTGGCCAGATCTGGGGCGATCGCAGCCAGGTACTCAGCGCTAGTAGCGTTTTCTAAGGGCTGAGCCACCGTTGTTGTGGTCTGAACCTCGGCTACCCGGCTGGCTACCCAATCGGCATAGTCTTCGGGGGAATGCACGATGACTTGAGTCCGCATACCACCGTGGTAGGCACCGCACAGTTCGGCACAAACCACCGGGTAAGTGCCCTCACGGGTCGCGACAAATCGTAGTTCAGCAGGTTCACCAGGCAGGGCATCCTGCTTGAGGCGAAACTGCGGTACCCAAAACGAGTGAATTACGTCTTTAGCTTCGATGAGCAGCTGTACATCTTTGCCCATCGGTACGTGTAGTTCGCCGTCCACAATGCCCGTATTGGGATAGGTAAAGATCCAGGCATACTGCATGCCGGTTACGTTTACCGTCACATCGGGCTGGTTGAGCTGCTTCAGTGGGCTGGCTCCAAAGCCGTACACCTGAGTTCTGGAATAGACATCGCCGTCGGCATCCTCACCGGGGCCCATCTGAGCCAGTAGAGGGGCTACATCGATCACCGATTGCTGCGGAGCCATGGCGACCATAGCGCCATGACCATGGTGCCCGCCCGGCGAAAAGCCGCCCATTTCTTGAAATACTACGACACTGTACAGACCCAAGCCCACCACAATGATGCTGGGAATGGCAGTCCAGAAGGCCTCTAGGGGAAGGTTACCCTCAATCGGCGGGCCATCGGTGTCGTCGCCCTCACGGCGGCGAAAGCGCACCATCGAGTAGATAATCGCGCCCTGCACAACAATGAATAGGGCGGTACCAATGGTAACCATCACGTTGAACAGATCGTCTACCAGAGGGGCCTGCTCCGACGCCTGCTCCGGCAGGAGATTGAGATTTTGCCCCACCCACAGACTTATCAGGGTGACGGCGATGCCGAGAACCAGCGTCCAAAAGGGGGCGGGTATTTGTTTCATGGCTACTCTCCTAAGGAGATGTTGCGAAAGGTGCAGAACCTGATCAAGGCTAAGGACATACACCTAGAACTTGCGAATTAACTGCCAGGGCCAAAAAATCATCAGCCATGTCTCTTTGCATGCTAAAGGGCAGATCTGGCCTGGCTGAAGAAACTTTTGATTTGCTTCAACTCTGTCGGCTATTCGCGGAGTTTTGACGAAGTTTTGTAACCTAGCCCTGTGTAGCCCGCCCGGGCCTGACGCAGCCAGGGGGGTGAGAACAAAAAGGTACGGCCAGAGATCGAGTTACTTTTTCTTGCAGATCGGGGCGGAGGCTGACGGTTGGGCAAGCTAAGCGAAAGCCTTGGACGGTAGAGCCCTCTATCACGAGGCGTTTTTGTACGCAGGGAGACAATGCACCATGGACTTTCCGATCGCCTCAAGCCAGCCCGATGTTCGTAAAGACGCCCTCGTGGCGTTGACGGCCCAGTTTGTGAAACAGGGCCATTCGCCCATCTACGCCCAGCATATGGCGACCGCCTCCATTTTTCAGGCCGACCTGGAGCTGCGTAACGCCCAGTTCAGCCGTCTAATCGCCTGGCTGAAGGAATCTCACGCAGATATCTACCCTGAGGCGATCGCCCTTTCAGAGGCCGTACGGCAAGAATTTGAGAAGCGCGTCACGGGTCAGTTTTAAGCAATAGACGAGCTTGCGGTTTTGAATCAGGGTTTCTCAAGGCAGATTTTGTACCCAAACCCCGGACTCAAAGCCTGAATCTATACGGTTGGCACCCAACCGGCAAACAAAAAAAATTAGAGCACAGGATTTAGGACCATACTTAGCCCCGCAACCTGTGCTCTAAACCCTAACGCTAGTTAGAACTAGATGATTCAACCGCTAGCTAGCGATATAGC
>JBARVK010000658.1:0-1768 GCA_049646225.1 Nodosilinea sp. | reverse complement strand
CCCGATATTCGTACAGCTTTTGCTGGCTGTAGTCGTAGGCAGAGCTATCGACCGGAACGCTAGCTAGCTGGTCGATCGCCTGCTGCCAGAGCAGGTGTACCTTAACCCAGCGCTCGACTGGATGGGGCGGGTTTTGGCTCAGGTTGGCGGCTTCAGCGGCGATCGCCTGGCCCTGAATAATAGCGTTGAGGGCGGTAATACTGCCCTGATAGCGCTGTAGGTCAACCTGAACAGCCTCGTAGTGCGATGACCAGGTGGGTACCGGTTCCAGCAGATCAATGGCGGCCTGGAGGTCGGTCTGGGCGGTGGCCAGATCCTCCCCGCTAGGGCTGCCGACCAGGGTGGCCTGGGCCAGGTCGTAGAACTCAGCGGCCTGGAGGGTGCGATCGCAGCTGCCCACCACGCAGGGCCGGGTCAGAGCGTAGGCCAAGGCCCCGCTGCCCACCAAAATCAGTCCCGCCAGGCCGTAGCTCCAGTAGTCGCGCAGCGATCGCAGGCCCTGAGCAGCCCAAATCTGACCTTGTAGCAACCACCCTGGCCCCTCAGGGGGCTGCACGGCGGTATCGGGCAGCGCCAGGGCCGCATCGCTAAAGCCCAGCCCGGTTGCGCCCTCAGAGCTAGCCCCCTCAACCTCACGGCCAGTAGCCAAGCCGTTGGCCGTTGACATCTCAGGAGAAGACTCCGCCGCCCCCTCAGGCCCAGCCTCTAGGGGGGCAACTGAGTCAACCAATCCGCGATCGAGGGCACTGGTACCGGCAACCTGAGTCGGAAAAACCACCTCTACTGCATCGTCGAGTTGCCAAGTAAACGTGTGGATGGCGTAGGGCTGCGCGCGGCCTTTAAGCTTTAAATAAATCCGAGCGGAGATAGCGCCCGCTACTGCCCAGTTAGCATCGGGTAGCCCCACCCCAGGTACGCGATCGCGAAACGCCAACTCTAGCTGCTTGAGCAAACCATTGGGGTCGGCTACCTCAGGGGCCGAGTGCTCGGCTAGCAGCAGCAGTCGCCCGCCCCGCTCTGAGCAATCCAGATGAGTGAGCCTGGGAGAGACATTGATCTCCTTAAGGTAGCTGGCTAGGGCCTCCTGAAGAGGCTTGAAGCCTGCGGTGGTAGGCGATGATAATGAGGTCATAGGGTACCGATGGATACTGCCCCAAACTCCGATGCTCCAAAGGGCTAATGGCCTAACGCAACGACCGAGCTGACGGCGATCAAGCTGCCCTAGTTAACGACGCTTTGAGTATGCTAGTGCAAGGTTGATATTCTGAAACAAGATATCTGGGGACTCAGTCAAGTATGGGCAAGTACGGAGCAGGGCTGACTGGGGCATTGATGCAAGGGTGATGAGGTCGCGGTGCTAATTTTAATTGTGGAAGACGAAGCCGAAATTGCCCGGCTAATTCGGCTTTATTTAGAGAAAGAAGGCTTTACCTGCGAAGTCTGCGAAGACGGTGAGACGGCTCTGCGCTACCAGCAGACCCTCCAGCCCGATCTAATCATTCTTGACGTCATGCTGCCCAAGCTCGATGGGTTAGAGGTCTGCACCCGCATTCGCCAGGGGCCAGGGGCTAAAGATCCTTATATTCTGATGCTGACGGCCCGGGGCGAAGAAATCGATCGCATTATTGGCCTCTCGACCGGGGCCGACGACTACCTGGTCAAACCCTTCAGCCCCCGCGAGCTGGTGGCCCGCGTGCGCGCCCTGCTGCGCCGCAGCCTGCGCCACAGTCAGGAGGCCCCCCCCCAGACCTACCGCACCGCCCACTTC
>JBARVK010000657.1:0-2423 GCA_049646225.1 Nodosilinea sp. | reverse complement strand
GACCTCTAGGTCCCATCGGCGTAGCGGCGTAGGTTAGCACCCAGGAGCCGCAGTTTACCCTCCAGATCGTCGTAGCCGCGATCGAGGTGGTGCAAGCCTTGAATGGTGGTCGTCCCCTTAGCGGCGAGCCCCGCCAGCACCAGCGCCGCCGAGGCGCGCAGGTCGGTGGCCAAAACTGGTGCCCCAGACAGTTGATGCACGCCTTTGATAATGGCGCAGTTGCCGTTGAGACGAATGTCAGCCCCCATGCGGTTGAGTTCGGCCACATGTCGCAGGCGGTTCTCGAACACCGTTTCGGTAATCAGGCTGCTGCCCTCACACACGGCCATGAGGGCCATAAACTGAGCCTGCATGTCAGTGGGAAAGCCCGGAAACGGCCCGGTTTGAATATCGATTGGCGTAATGGTGGGGGAGGGCACGTAGCGAACCCGATTGGGGCTATCTGTGATCACGCGCCCACCGATTTCGTGGAGTTTGGCAATGACGGCGGTTAAATGCTCGGGAATGATTGGGGTAAGGCTGATCTCGGAGCGGGTGATCGCCCCAGCGACCAAGAGCGTACCCGCCTCAATGCGGTCTGGAATAATGCCGTAGTCGGTACTGTGCAGGCTGGGCACACCCGCAATAGTGATCGTGTTGGTACCCGCCCCGCGAATGCGCGCTCCCATGGCCCGGCAAAAGTTAGCCAAATCGGCCACTTCGGGCTCCTGGGCGGCATTTTCGATGATGGTTTCGCCATCGGCCAGGGTAGCGGCCATCATCAGGGTTTCGGTGGCACCCACGCTGGGGTAATCGAGATAAATTTTGGCACCCTTGAGGCGTCCACCGCTGCCGGGCACGTAGGCATGCACCGTGCCGTGCTCGATGTGCACATCAGCCCCCATGGCCTGCAACCCACGCACGTGCAGCTCAACGGGGCGAGCCCCGATGGCGCAACCGCCGGGCAGAGGAATGCGGGCTACCCCCATGCGAGCCAGCAGCGGGCCAATTACAAAGAAGCTGGCTCGCAGCCGACTGACCACGTCGTAGGGGGCCTTAGTGTGGGCAATAGTGCTGGCATCAACCGTGAGAGCATCGCCCTCGCGCTTGAGCTTCACCCCGAGAGCCGTCAAGACTTCGCCCATGCGGGCAATATCCATGAGATTGGGGATATTGCGAATGCGGCAGGGTTGAGAGCAGAGCAGGGTACCGGCCATCACGACTAGGGCCGAGTTTTTGGCCCCGCTAATCTTGACCTGGCCTGCTAATGGAGCACCACCAGTGATCTCAAGCACAGCACCATCTGCTTCAGCAGTGGTCGAAGGGGTGGGCAAACCAATGGATGTAACGATGGCGGTGTCCTCCACAACTGATAACTCCACTTTTTCCCAAATTTTCGTCTAGATTCTACCCGAAACCATCAATTTCGCCATAGCAATCTAGATCCGTTTGGCAAACTTGGCCACATCAGAATAGCCGATTCGTTCAGAATCACGAAATCTTTTTTCAAACGCTTGACTCTGGCGCACTATCGGTGCATGATTACAAATCGCGGCGTTAATAACGCCCGGCCAGCGGAACTGGCGGAATTGGTAGACGCGCTAGGTTCAGGTCCTAGTGTTAGCAATAACATCCGGGTTCAAGTCCCGGGTTCCGCATCTGATCATCGGTTAACCAGGGAATAGAGCCATGCTCACGAGCCTGCAAAATTCCCTGGTTAAATCTGTACGTAGGCTGCACCAGGCCAAGGCGCGACGATCGCAGGCCCAATTTTTACTCGAAGGCACCCACCTGATTCAGGAGGCGCTGGCCACTGGCTATCCCCTCCAGGTCGCCTGCTATACCCCCGACTGGCAGCACACCCACGCCGATTTAGCGCTGGCTCTGGAGCAGCGGGCCGATCGCACGGAACTGGTCTCTGCGGCGGTGCTAGAGGCGATGGCGACAACTCAGCATCCCGACGGGGTGGTGGCGATCGCCCCCCAGGTCTTTCGCGCCCCCAATCCGGCGATCGCAGGCCTTGGGCTGGCGGTGGAAACTCTGCAAGACCCAGGTAATCTGGGCACGATTATTCGCACGGCGGTGGCCGCCGGAGTCGAGGGCCTGTGGCTCAGCGCCGACAGCGTCGCCCCCGACCACCCTAAGGTGCTACGGGCCTCGGCGGGGCAGTGGTTTCGCCTTCCCCTAGCAGTAGTGGATGACTTGAGCACTGTCGCAGCGGATTGGAACCAGGCTGGGGTGCAGCTGGTAGCCACCAGTTCCCACGCCACGGCGGACTACTGGGGGGTAGATTTTACCCGACCGACCGTGATTGTGCTGGGCAATGAAGGGGCCGGGTTGTCGGCTCAGCTTCGGGATCAAGCTACGGTGCAGGTGCGCATTCCGATGGCTGGGGCGGTGGAGTCGCTGAATGTGGGCATTTCGGCGGCGCTGCTGCTCTATGA
>JBARVK010000656.1:0-2802 GCA_049646225.1 Nodosilinea sp. | reverse complement strand
TATCCATACCGCGAATCTGATCGATGCTGTCGTAGTCAATTTCAGGAAAAATAAGCTGCTCCCGCAGACCCAGGGTATAGTTACCGCGCCCATCAAAGCTCTTGGGGCTAATGCCGCGAAAGTCGCGAATGCGGGGCAGGGTCAGGTTGACAAGACGATTTAGAAAGGCGTACATGCGATCCGATCGCAGGGTCACCATAATGCCCACGGGCATACCCTGGCGAATTTTGAAACCGGCGATCGCCTTCTTGGCACGAGTCACTACCGGACGCTGACCCGTGATCAGGGCCAGTTCGCTCAGGGAGGATTCCAGCGCCTTGGCATTCTGGGAGGCCTCCCCAAGGCCTCGGTTAACCGTTACTTTGATAACCTTGGGTACCTGGTGGATGTTTTCGTACTTAAACTGCTCCATCAGTTTAGGTACGACTGTCTCTTTGTATAGGGTCTTAAGCTGGTCGGTCATGGGTCGTTTCTTCTGCTTTCCTGGGCTTGGTCAGGACTATATGGCTCAAGTCGGATCCGGGGCCTAGTCAATAATTTCTCCGGTCTTTTTCAGCATTCGCACCTTACGACCGTCTTCGGTAAAGGTGTAGGCAACCCGGCTGGCCACTTTCTCCTTTTCGGAGTACAGCATGACGTTCGAGCTATGAATCGGGCCTTCTTGGGTAACAATTTGTCCCGATTCCCCTTCCTGCTGAGGCTTGACGTGCTTGGTGCGAATGTTGACGCCTTCCACCACCACCTGGCTGGTTTTGGGAATAACGGTGAGCACTTCACCGACTTTGCCGCGATCGCGGCCAGCAATTACCTGTACCGTATCCCCCTTGCGGACATGGATTTTGTAGCGCACGGGTGTTTTCGATGTGGTTGCCATTAGAGAACCTCCGGTGCCAGCGATACAATCTTGGTAAAGTTTTTGTCGCGCAGTTCCCGAGCGACCGGCCCAAACACGCGAGTGCCCTTGGGGTTGCCGTCCTGGTTGATGATCACCGCTGCGTTGTCGTCAAAGCGAATGCTCATGCCGCTGCTGCGACGCAGACCCTTGCGGGTACGCACGACCACAGCTCGCACCACGTCTGACTTCTTCACGCCCATGTTAGGCAGCGCATCTTTGACAACAGCGATAATCACATCACCAACACCGGCATAGCGGCGATTTCCACCCAACACACGGATGCACATCAGCTTCCGAGCACCGCTGTTATCTGCTACGTTTAAGTACGATTCTTGCTGGATCACAATCTTCCCCTATGCGTCTGCCGCGCGATTAACAACATCAGCCACCACCCAGCGCTTGGTTCGGCTCAAGGGACGAGTCTCAAGAATCCGCACCTGATCGCCTTCCTCACATGTATTCTCCTCATCGTGGGCCTTGTAGCGCTTGGTTCGCACCACAATCTTGCCGTACTTAGGATGGGAAGTCCGGCTTTCCACAGCAACTACGACGGTTTTATCCATCTTGTTGCTGACTACCATCCCAACTCGTTCTTTAACCGCCATCTGCTTCACCTATTCCCTATACTGATCCCGATTCTGTTGTGGCCGCTGCCACTGCATCGGCCTGGGCAGCTAACTCTTCTTCTAAGGCGGTCAGCTGACGCTCCCGCTGAACCGTCATCAGCTGGGCCAAGCGGTGACGAGCGTGCTTAAACTGATGATTCTGCTTGTCTAGCTGCCGGGTGGCCTTCTGAAACCGCAGTTGAAATAACTCGCGCTTGGTTTCGGCGATCGCCGTCAGCAACTCATCATCCCCGAGGTCGCGAGCTTCCTTAATCTTTGACAGTGCCATTTGTCTATGCCTCCTTGCTGTCGCGCGCGATGAACTTAGTCTTGAACGGCAGCTTAAAGGCAGCCAGTCGCATAGCTTCGCGGGCCGTTGCCTCAGGCACACCAGCAATTTCAAAAACGACGCGGCCAGGCTTAACAACCGCAACCCAGTACTCCGGATTACCTTTACCCGAACCCATCCGGGTTTCTGCTGGACGCATAGTCACAGGCTTATCGGGAAAAACGCGAATCCAGATTTTACCGCCCCGTCGCACGTAGCGGGTCATGGCCCGACGGGCCGCTTCAATCTGACGAGAGGTTAACCAACAGGGTTCAATCGCCTGAAGGGCAAAATCACCAAAGTTAATGTCGCTACCCCGCTGAGCCATTCCGCGCATACGCCCGCGGTGCTGCTTGCGAAATTTAGTTCGTTTTGGACTAAGCATGGATCGGCACTCGTGAAGTCACAGGTCAAAAGCAATCAAAAATTGGGGCAATCAAAGAACTAAAGACAGGCTCTAGTCTTCGTTAGAGCGGTCCTCAAATTGAGGCCGTCGCCGGGGCTGCCGTCGCCGGGGTTGGGCATTGGGGGCCGCCGGAACCTCTTCCTGTCCAGGGATAATCTCTCCCTTAAAGATCCACACCTTGACACCCAAAATGCCGTAAGTCGTTTGGGCCGTAATGTAGGCATAGTCGACATCAGCCCGGAGCGTATGGAGAGGAACGCGCCCCTCACGAGTCCACTCGGTGCGAGCAATCTCGGCCCCGTTGAGACGACCGCTCACCTGAATCTTGATGCCCTCAACCCCAGCTCGCTGAGCCCGTTGAATGGCTTGACGCACGACCCGGCGAAAGGAAACCCGACGCTCTAGCTGCTGGACAATGTATTCGGCGACCAGGGCGGCATCGGCATCCACCCGGTTGACCTCAACCACATTGACGCGAATCTGGCGACTTGGATCTTTTAGCAGCTTTTGTACGCCCACACGCAGGTCTTCAATACCAGCACCACCACGACCTCCAACAACACCAGGT
>JBARVK010000655.1:0-2187 GCA_049646225.1 Nodosilinea sp. | reverse complement strand
GGTTTGGCCCACCTGTGGTCCTAGAACCAGGCCAGGGCTCCCCGTCACCCTCCAATAAACGCTTGGCTGATCGAGGGGGGGTGGCAGACTTGGGCAAAGGCGAGCTGAGGAGGGAATACTAAGCGATGGTATCGATTCGTCCCTAGGCCGTGCTGCGCCCTGTTCTTGCTCCATCTGTGCCTGATTGCATCGTCGCTGGCGTTAGCCGCCGGCTGATTGCAGACGACTCGCTCGAATACCGCTGCTTGCTGGTTCAGATTGAACAAACCAATGGCCCGTCCCTCCCGCCCCAATGGATAGCGAGTACAGTACTATTCGAGCTGGACTGTGGGCCTGGCGTTTGCCCACAGTCCAGCACAACAGACTAGAGACAAAACCGTTTTGATGAGGCTGAGACCGGAGACAACCATGAACTCCCCCAAAAATGCGAGCATGGACAGCGATTACAGCAACCAGGGCGAGCGGGGCGATATTTTGATAGTGGACGATACCCCCGATAACCTGCGGTTGCTGTCGGTCATACTGGAGCGACAGCGGCTCAAGGTGCGCAAGTCACTGACTGGACAGGGGGCGATCGCGGCAGTCCGGATGGCATTGCCCGACTTGATCTTACTAGATGTCAGAATGCCCGCCATGAGCGGTTACGAGGTATGCGAGCGGCTCAAAGCCGATCCGGCCACCCAGGCGATTCCGATCATTTTTATCAGCGCCCTCGACGACGCCGTTGACAAGGTCAAAGCCTTTGCGGCTGGCGGGGCCGACTACATTACTAAACCTTTCCACGAAGCTGAGGTGTTGGCTCGCATTGCCCATCAGCTACAGCTGCGGCGGCTCCAGGCGCGGCTGGTGGCCCAAAACGCTGAGCTTGTGCGCTCGAACCAGGAGTTAGAGCAGTTTGCCTCGGTGGTTTCTCACGATTTACAGCAGCCTCTACAGAGCATTTTGGGCTATACCAAGCTCATTGGTCTGGTCTTTCCTGAAATTCAGCAATCGCCCGCTCGGCCTTACCTAAATAACATTTTGGAGGCCAGTGACCGCATGCAGCAGATGATTCAAGACTGGCTGGCCTATGCCCAGGTGGGGCAGGCTCAGCTTCTGCTGAGCCCGGTGGACGGCAACGTCCTGCTCGATCAGGTTAGGCTCAATTTGAAAGCGGCCCTGAGCGATACGGGGGCTAAGCTAGTCTATGGCGACCTGCCCACGGTGCTGGGCAATGAGGTGCAGTTAATACAGCTGTTTCAAAACTTGATTGGCAACGCCCTGAAGTTTGCTTGGCCCCACACCAAACCTGAGATCACCCTTTCGGTAGAGCCGCTGCCCCAGGCCTGGCGGATTGGAATCCATGACAACGGCATTGGTATTTCGGCTGAACACCTGGAGCAGATCTTTGTGGCTTTTAACCGCCTCCACGATGCCCAACACTACCCGGGCAGCGGCATTGGCTTGGCGATCTGCCAAAAAATTGTTGAGCGTCACGGTGGCCGTATTTGGGCCGAGTCGCAGTCCGGTCTGGGCACTACGTTTTATGTTGTTCTCCGGGCTGTTCCTGGCTCCGACGGCCCACCGATCGATAGCGTCCCTTGATCCCCTGTGCTCAGGTTTTCCTGGCCTTACCTACCGTCCCTGGGCGGCCTGCGCTGACCGATTATGTGGCTCAAGGATGCCCATGGCATGCTAAACCGCTCATTCCCAGACTATGATGACGGGCAACCGATATTTGCAGGATCTCTATGCGTGCCGCCGAGCGCACCTCTCAACAGCCGCGCTCGGCGGTCTGGTTTCGCCGTGGTTGTCGAGCTGTGGCCTGGCTTTTGGTGGCGGCCAGTCTGGGCCTGAGTCTGTGGATTGTTGTGCCTGCGCCCACCCGCTTTTTGCTGCCGCTGGGCGTGGGGGCACCGGAAATTAGCCCCTGGCTAACGGGCTTAAGCGCGATCGCCGCTGTAGCGGTGCTGCTCACCCATCGTCGGAGACGACTCGCCGCGATCGCCCTGGGCCTTTGCAGCCTCGCCCTGGTCTTTAGTCTGCTGCCGCTGATGCAGGTCTCTAGCACCAGCGATCGCATTGCCGCTGAGTTCCAAACTGTCCTAGGCCCAGACTATCTGAGTCAGGTGCCACCGTCGATCCAGGGGCGGCTGCGGCCCCAGCCCTTTCGGCTTCAGGATGTGTTTAGAGGGATCGACCCGGCCC
>JBARVK010000654.1:0-3641 GCA_049646225.1 Nodosilinea sp. | reverse complement strand
GCTCCAGATACCGCCACCGCCATCGCCGACCTGGAGCGCTGCCTAAACGACTACGCCCAGGACTACGTGCGGCTGATCGGCATTGACCCCAAGACCAAGCAGCGCGTCATGGAGCAGATCATTCAGCGGCCCGAACGGTAGCAAGAATCCAGGCGTCCCGTCGCGATCCTTTACAATTGTCCAACTGAAGCATTTGATGGCACGATAAAGGGTCAGAGGTCTTCCTCAACCGCTAGCGATCAAGAGGGGCCAATTTTTTGAGATAGCCGTTAGACTCGACCCAACTGCACGAAAATCACCGCCTCTCGTCAGGGATTGAGGGCCTCGACGAGGTCTTGGACGGAGGACTACCATCTGGACAAGCCTACCTGGTCAGGGGCGTGCCGGGCTGTGGTAAAACCACCCTCGGGTGGCATTTTCTCACCAGTGATCTAGATGATGGAGCGCCGCGACTCTTCATTACCTTAGGGGAGTCCTGCGATCAGCTGCGGCGCAATGGTGCCGCTTTGGGCTTTGCGGTCGATGCGGTGGAGATCCTCGACTTAAGCCCCAGTGCTGATTTTTTCGTCAATAACCAGAGCTACGACATTTTTGCCGCCGCCCAGGTAGAGCAGACTCCGCTGGCGGAACGCATTGTGGCGCAGATCAATGCGCTGAAACCCCAGCGCGTGTTCATCGACTCGATGACTCAGCTACGCTATCTCTCGACCGATGCCTATCAGTTTCGCCAGCAGGCGGTGGGGTTTCTGCGGTTTTTAGTGGGCACTGGGGCGACGGTGCTGTTTACCTCAGAAGCCAGTCAGGAGGCCCCTGACGAAGATTTGCAGTTTATCAGCGATGGCATTATTGCCCTGAACACGCAGGATCAGGGTCGATGTGTGCAGGTGACGAAACTGCGCGGCAGCTCGTTTCGCAAGGGGTGTCACGCCCTGCGGATCTGCGATCGCGGCATGGTCGTCTTCCCCCAGCTCGTCGCTGGGGAAGACCTGGGGAACCTTACTAAGCCCTATCTCTGCCCGGCGGGCATTCCCGAGATTGACGAATTGCTCAACGGCGGCATCGAAAGCGGCACCGTCACCATTATTTCGGGGCCTAGCGGCGTGGGTAAAACCACCCTGGGCCTGCAGTTTATCAAGGAAGCGGCGGGCCGGGGCGATCGATCGGTGGTCTACCTGTTTGAGGAGGCCGTCGACACCCTGCTCAACCGCTGCGAGGCCATCAATATCCCTGTGCGAGCCATGGTCGATCGGGGCACCCTGAGCGTGCACAAGGTCGACCCGCTACTGTATTCCCCCGATGAGTTTGCCAATCAGGTGCGCCTGGAGGTTGAAAAGGCCAATGCTCAAATCATCATGATCGACAGCGTGCTGGGCTACAAACTGTCGTTTCAAGAAGACGACCTGATTCGCAATATTCACAGCCTCTGCCAGTACCTCAAAGCACGGGGTGTGACGACCTTGCTGACCAACGAAGTCGAGTCGATTACGGGTGACTTTAAGGCCACTGAGCTGGGGGTGTCCTACCTGGCCGACAACATTGTTTTCCTGCGATATCTTGAGATTCGGGGCCAGATGCGGCGCGCGATCGGGGTTTTGAAGAAACGCCTCAGCGACTTTGAAAAGACCCTGCGGGAGTTTGAAATTTCACGCTACGGCATTAAGGTGGGCCGCCCTCTGACCCAGCTGCGGGGCATTCTAAGTGGAGTTCCTGAGTTTATTAAGTCTCACGACGATGAACCCTGATTACGTTTCTCCCCCGCCTGCTCCCCGTCCAGAGGCCGATTACCAGTGGCAATACCGCATTTTACTAGGCATCGATCACCAGCAAAATCGCCAGCTACTGGCCACGCTGCTGGGGCGCTTTTACAGTCTACAGGTCTCTCCACCGGCAACGCTGAACTGGGGGAATGCGTTTGATCTGTGTATTTTTGACAGCCTCTGCCTGGGCCGACTGGCGGAGCAAATTGCCGCCCAGCGGGAGGCCGCTAGCCCTGTTTTTTTGCCGTTTCTGCTGTTGCTCAAGCGGTCTCACCTGCCCCTGCTTACGATGACCATTCGTCAGCAGGTCGACGATGTGATCACCATACCGGTTGAGCAAACGGAGCTGCTGCTGAGAGTTGAGTCGCTGCTGCGAGCCCGGCAGCAGGCTCTCAAGCTCAGCGCTCTGCTGGCCCAAGAGCAGCTGCTAGAGCAGCAGATTTTGGCCGACAACCAAATTCTTCAGGCGATGGTGACTCAAGATGGCCTCACCGGCATTTCAAACCGGCGCGCCTTTGATGAAAAGCTCGCCTACGAGTGGAAGCTGGGCCGCCGTGAGCAGACGCCGCTAGCGGTAGTGCTCTGCGATGTAGACCACTTCAAGGCCTACAACGATACCTACGGCCATATTTTGGGCGACCAGTGCCTGCGGGCGATCGCAGGGGTACTCGACACCGTGATTCGTCGCCCGGCAGATATGGCGGCTCGCTACGGTGGCGAGGAATTTGCCCTGATCTTGCCCAAGACCGATAGCGAAGGCGCCATGTACATTCTCAACCGCATTCGCCACACACTCCAGGCCCGGGCTATTCCCCACCGCAGCTCGCCCACTGGCGCCTACGTCAGCTTTAGCTTTGGGCTAGCGGTGACAGTGCCCTCTGACGATGTCGCCATGGGAGATCTCGTGCAGGCTGCCGATGAGGCCCTCTACCAGGCCAAAGCCGAAGGCCGCGATCGCGCCGTTCTGGCCTCCTCCCTAAAACTCCACAGTCACTAGGCAGAGCTTGGGGAATTATCTATTACATCGCCTTAACGGGCACCTGAAGAAATTGGTCAGGGCTGGCTGTGTTGTTGTGAATCGCGAAGAACTGACGCTCAATCGCTTTGAGGACTGCGGCGCTGTAGTACAGGGTGCCGCAACAACTGCAAACTTCTACCGGAGTGTTGGGCGCAATCAGATACTTGCCTTGGTGACTGTATAGATAGGTAACGCGACGGTCTTCATATTCGGTGCTGCCGCAGGCGTTGCATTTAACCTCTGGCATTGGTTAAGCCCTCGTTCGTGGATCGGTAAACTTGGGTGGCCCAGGAATATAGCCTGTGATGATGGCTCCTTGTTCACCCCGCCAACCGCAGACAATATGGACAGGTAAATCGCTATAGGCATCCTTACCAATGTTGGCCCTTATCTCTTCTACGTCCATTCTGACATCCTTATCCCCCAGCTCCCGCAGTAACCTTCGTTTCTGAAGTCAAGCTATCACGGGCCTAGCGCCAGACAATGCAGGCACTTGCCAGCGTCAATCTACAGATTTCCTGAGCTTTCTAATACTATGAGGTAGCGCAACTCGAGTTTTCCCATGGCTGAATCGCCGCCTGACTATACGCCCACCAGTATCGAGAAAGTCTTTGAGCTACTCGACAATAAGTTGGTTTCTCTCGGAGTGCCCGGTGCCCTGAGCTTTGTGGGAGTGACTAACGTGCGAGCCGGGCAGTGGGGCGAGGCTATGGGCTGTTTTGCTGGGGCTGCCGCTGTTTTTGTCGCCATTAAGCTAGGCAACAAGCTTGCCCCCAAGCTCGACCAACTGCTCGACTGGGGGATTAACAGTGCTGAACGATCGCTGCTGTCCCTCCGCTCAGACTTCACTGGCCTCTACCTGCAAC
>JBARVK010000653.1:0-14253 GCA_049646225.1 Nodosilinea sp. | reverse complement strand
GTCGTGCCCCGCAACTTGAGAATTTCAATGGTGCGGCGGCGGCGTTCCCCCTCCAGGGCGTTGCGTACGATTACTACATTGTCTGAGACAAACTCTTCTACGCCAAAGCGGGCCACCGGGCCGTACTCGTCCAAACGCTCGGTGGTCATGACGGTGGTTACGCCCATCAGCTTGAGGCGGGCTACTAGGCGAAAGATTTCCCGCCGCACCACCGAGGCCGCATCGTACTGCTGAAACACCGCCGTCACTGAGTCGATCGAGACTCGTCGCGCTTTGTATTTACGAATGGCGTACTGGATCCGCTCAATCAGCGCTGACAGATCAAAATTGCCCACCACATCCTGCCCCTCAGGATCGGGAGAGGCATCGAGGATAAACAGCTTGCCGTCATCCACAAGCTGCTGAAGGTCCCAGCCAAAGCTGTAGGCATTTTGAATGATGTCTTCGGGTGACTCTTCAAAGGTGACAAACACTCCAGGCTCGTCAAACTGGGTAATGCCGTTGTAGATAAACTGCACCGCAAACAGGGTCTTGCCGGTGCCCGAGGTGCCGCTCACCAAGGTTGATCGCCCCGCTGGCAGACCACCATGGCTGATGTCATCAAAGCCTTCTATGGTCGTACGAATCTTGTGTACGCCGACGGGTCGCGCAGCAGTCTGCAGTTCGGTCTGATCAGAATCTGTCATGGGAAATGATTACAGGTATCGGGCAGAGCAACGGCCCTTAATAATTTACAGGACATCTTGAGGATCAAGCATACCCCGAAGCGGCTATCCTAAAGGATTTTGGGCCTGTGGGGCTGCCGACTCAGGGGGCAACTGCGAGGCGTTGACCCAGCTCCAACAACGGAAAACTCACTCTCGTTCACCAGGGCTTAGCTTACCCAATCGGAGGCTTGTTCACGCTTTGGGCTATGGGGTCGGGTATCTCAATCAGCCCTATAAATCGGCGTCAGAAATCAGAGGACTCCGTGGTAGAAATACACCTGCTATCCTGGAGCGCCTGGATCCCTACTCCCCGGCTTTCTAGCGCAATGAGAGAATATCCAAACCTGCGCTGTAGCACACCAGCCGAGACTACCCATAAATGTCGTCTTCACGCAGTTCATCGTAGAGCAGGTCGAGGCCAATCAGCACTCGTTCGCGATCGGACAGGTCGCCAATAATTTTGCGAACCGGCGGCGGCAGAATTTTGGCCAGGGTGGGGGTGGCCAAAATCTTATCTTCTTCGGCTAGCTGCGGATTCTTGAGCACGTCAATGACCTTGAGGGCGTAAACTCCCTGAAATTCTTCTTCCAAAATATTGTTGAGGGTCTTGAGGGCACGGATGGAGTTGGGCGTGTTACCCGCCACGTAGAGCTTGAGGATGTAGGTCTTTTTAACGGAGCTCATGGAACGCTCTGGTTGACAGGGACATAGACGATTGTATCGGGAAGTATTTGGGCCGCACAGCCCGCCGCTTAGGGTTGGCGAGGAATGGATCGCCGGTACATTTCGCAGAGATGGGCAATCACATCGATCAGGGTGAGGCGATAATCGAGCAAAATTTCTTCGCTTCGCCCTTCTAGCTTAAGCTGCTTGGCGAAGTTATCCATTAGCTGCATGTGAATTTCAACAATTTGGGCCACCGATATGTCAGCCATAAACGCCTGATCGACAAAGTCATCGATGAGCTGGTTGAGGTTAATTTTTATGTTTTTGGCAAAGTAGGCCAGCACAATCTTGCGATAGTCGGCCTGGAACTGCTCTAACAGCCTGTGGCGGTCTTCTGGGTTCAGATGGCGCAAGAACTGGCTGGGGTTGCGCTTGTAGTAGACCCCTAGGTAGCCCAACCGAGCCTTAAGTTTCTCAGTGAGCTGGTGTTGCTGAGTGCTCAGGGTTTCGGCTATGGAGCTGGACGGGCTTGCCGAGATAGGGTTGGTCGCTGCCTTGGGGCCTGGTAAACACAAAAATTCTTGAATGGCGGTCTGGATGGCGCGATCGATCTGGCCCAGCGCCTCCACTGAGTGGTGTACTACAATGCCCGAGTAGTGGTCAGATTGGGGCAACGGGCGGGCGATCGCCTTTGCGTCACTGACCAATACCACTACAGGTAGCACTAGCTTAAGCTCCTGCATAGCCGGCCTGACCGTCTCCTGCCAAACCTGATCATCGACCACTAAGCAGTCGGGAGGATCCGGGCGGCTCTGCAGCCATTCCACGGCGTCGTCGACCAGGGCTTTTGAATGTACTATGTACCGATTCGGATCCAGATTCAAATCGGGAGCCTGCTGAACCTGATCCTGACGGGTCAGGCGATAGATCTGAAGAGAAGAAACCAAGGGCCGATAGGAACGAGCAGGACAGTAGGCAAAACCGAAGGATGCTAGACCAAATCTGAGTTGTATGTCGCAAGCTATCGCTCGAGGCTGGTCAACAAAGACAACACTGCTGTGCAAACCTGGGCAAAAACCGAGATATTGTCAATTGTAAAGGCTGGTTGCCAGAATACAGCCTGACCCCAATCTGGAATCAAACCACTAGGGGATTAGTCCATGCCGCTGCCGCCCCTCGATTACTTTCTAGACTCAGCTCCAGCCTACGGCCTGGTCACCCCCCTAAGCGAGATTGCCGAGGCCCTGGGACAGCCCAGGAATTCTGTTCAGGGGCACTCGACTGTGCCCAGTCACATCGTTGTTGTTGACGACGAGCACCGCCCCTTGGGAGCCCTGGGCCTGGGCCAGCTCTGGGCCAGACATCAGGGCCAGGGCCGACTGTGGGGCAGCGCCGATCTGAGACTGTTAGACTGTCAGCCCTGGCTAGAGGTCGTCGAAGTGACAGCTAGTCCAGAGTTAGATATTTCAGCTCTAATCGACCTGGGGCGGCTGGCCCGGCAGAGGCCCCCTCGTCTGCTGGTGGCCATAGACTCCGATGGCCAATATTTGGGGGTTTGGAACCCGGTTCACATTTTAGGCTGGCTGGTTCTTGACGCTGAATCGAACGGGCTGAGCCCATTGGGGGCAAGCCAGCTTGAATCAAATCCTGCTGGGTGGGGCGAGCCTCGCTCGCTGGAGCTAGTCTTGGGGGGAGGAGGGCAGCGGGTCTGGTTGTTAGAGCTGAGCCACGCCCTTAAAACACCGATGACGACGCTCCTAGGCCTATCGACCCTGCTGCTTGACAATCGCGTGGGGGCGCTAAACGATCGCCAGTTTCGCTACGTTAGTTTGATGCAGCAGGCGATCCGCAAGCTTACCGGTCTGGTCAACCTGCTGCTCGATTGGATGCGGCTGGAGTCGGGCCAGATTGGCCTCGACCTGGAGCAAGTCTACCTGCAGCCCCTGGTCAATGACCTGGTGCCCAGCTTTTTAACAGCTCAGTCTGCCCTTAGCGCCTCTGGTGTTTGGGCTGAAGAGTTTACCACTTGCCTGGCGACCGCTGAGGGCTGGGTGCAGGCCGACCCGCTGCGTTTGCGCCAGAGTCTGCACTACGTTCTGAGCTACCTAATGGCCCACGGTGCTACTCCGGCAGGCTTGACGGTCGAGCGGTGGGGGGCGTGGCTAGGTCTTACCCTGTCGAGCTCAACGGCGATCGCCACCGCTGGGGCACCGTTGGGGGCTGTAGCGACTGTGGTGGAGCGATCGCAGCCTGACGCGCCGCCCGAGCCTGACTCGTTTGCAGGGTTGGGGTTGGGGCTGGCGCGTCGCTTTAGCCAGCTTCAGGGCGGTGAGCTGAGCGGTCACAGCACCTCTGCCTGGGGTAGCCAGATCACCCTGCTGCTACCGGCCCCGGTGGCCAACGACAGCGAAACCGTCCTGGTGCTGCTGGCCAGCGCCAGGGCGGCCATCATTGAGCAAGTCTATGGCACTCTGCGGGGCAGCCCCTACCGTTTGGCTGTAGCCTCCAATTGCCAGACTATGGTCGCCTTGCAGTCTCGCCTGGCTCCCCTGTGTACCCTGATCGATTGGGATTCGCTGGCTGACGCTCCGGCGGATGCTGCTGCCTGCCTAGCTCTGGTGCAGCGTCTTGCTACACCTGGGGTCGTGAACCTGCGATCGGCCAGGGAACAAGCCCGGAGTGACCTTCAGATCAATGTCCCCAGTTTAGAACCCGACCTAGATCAGGCTGCCGCTGACCCTGAATTACCCTTAGCCAAAACGCTCTTCACCGACACCCTGGCCCAGGGGCTGCGGCCAGTCCTCGATCAAATGTGTCTGACTGAGCCAGTATCGCTATCGTCACTCAATGGCCTGACGATGCTGCTGCTGCGGCCTGCCGAGACCGCTGGCGTTTTACCCCAGTCCGTTCAGGCCTGGCTGCAGCGGTACCACTGTCGCCTGCTCCAGGCCGACGATCTGCAGCAGGCAAACCTGCTCAGCCGGGTATGGCAGCCCCAGGCGGTTATTTTAGACGGGATAATGCCGGTTGCGATCGCCTACCTGCAAGCCCTGGCCCACCACCCTGACTTAGCCCGTTTACCCCTGGTGGCCCCAGTTCCCCCCGTCGATTGGGAAATAGCCCAGGGCCTAGATTTACCCCTGGTGACCTGTCCAGAAATCCTGACTCAGCCACCAGCCCAGGCGGTGATGAGCCTGCTGCGGGCGATCGCGCTGGCCCGGTCGATTCCCGCTAGCTAGGCCCTGGGGCTTTACCGCCCCCGAGATGAGCCTTTGGTAGTCAACTGTGGGGAGTGAGAAGAGCTTTTGACTGTAAAGTTAGACATCTTTTTTACGGGCAATTTTGGGCATGCTAGGACTATCAGTAGTGGGATCCTGAACCAGCCATGACGATAACCTATGCACGATTCTGAGTTGCGTCACCTGCCCCCCATCGCTGTTCATCCTCCGGCTTGGCCTGTGTCTTCCCCCTCTTCCTTGCTCTACTGGCTGGTCTTGGCGCTGCTTAGCCACCGCTGGGGTAACCCCAGTGCCCCCCTGACCCAACCAACCAACCCGGCTGCCCCTCAGCGCTTGATTGACGCGATGCCGGGAATTGTGTTTCAAGCCGATAGCGATATCGGCTGGTCAATGCGCTATCTCAGTGCCGGGTGCTACTCTTTAACCGGCTACCAACCAGCGGAGTTGCTCAGCCCTGATACCGCTGCGTCGTACAACACCATTACCCACCCTGACGATTTATCGCAGGTGATAGCGTGCATTCAGCAAGCCATTGACGCCGGGCAGTCCTACGAGGTGGAGTACCGCATTCAGACTCGCAGTGGCGAGGAGAAATGGGTATGGGAAAAGGGGTCGCCTGTTGTGGATGGTCAGGGCGCGATCGCTGGCATTGAGGGATTTATCACCGATATCACCCCGCTCAAACAGTCAGAGGCCAACCTGCGCCAGGTTGAGCAGGCCCTAGAGGCCCGTGAAGATCTGCTGGAGCTAGTGCTCGACAGTATTCCCCAGCCCCTATTTTGGAAAGACAGCCAGGGCTACTATGTGGGCTGCAATCAGGCCTTTGCCAGGGCCATGGGGCTGGCCAGCCCCACCGATATTGTGGGGGGCACCGACGACAATTTGCCCTACCTCAGTGCCGAAGAGGCCGCCTACCGCACCGCCCGCGATCGCCTGGTGATGACCCAGGGCATGCCCGATCTCCACGCCATTGAGCCCCAAACCGACCTCAATGGTCAGCTGGGCTGGGTTAACTGTAGCCGCCTGCCCATGCGTGACCCCAGTGGCACCATAATTGGCGTGCTGTGTACCTTTGAGGAAATTACTGGACAAATTGCCGACCAGCAGACCCTGAAGCGGCGTGAGCAGATCTTGGCTACCCTGGCCGAGATACAGCGACAGCTTTTAGCCTGGCAGTGGGGCTGGCAGGAGCCCCCGATTACCAAAATTTTTGCTGCATTAGGAGAGATCTCTGGGGCCAGCCGAGTTTACTACTATGAGCTACAGGAGACCTACCAACCGCAGCACGATCCGTCTCTCTCTCTCATCCAGCGAGTGGAGTGGTCAGCCCAGGGGGTGCCGTCTACGACCAACGAACCCCAATTTCAAACGATACCAGTCCATCCGCTCTTTACCGATTGGTATGCGGCCCTCAACCAGGGGCAGATCATCAATCTGGTGGAGACGGATTTTTCTGACTTCCAGCGCCGGGTGCTAACTACCCCCCCCAGCAGTGTTAAGTCACTGCTGCTGCTGCCGCTAGTGATTCAAAACCAGCTGCGCGGGATGATGGGGTTTAGCAACTGCACCGCGCCCCGGCTCTGGGGTGAAGCCGAAATCGATTTGCTGCGGGTGGTGACCGCTGATTTAGCCCTGGCCCTGGAGCGACGACAGAGCGAGCTGTCGCTGAAGCAGGCCGAAGCCAACTATCGCAGCATTTTTGAAAACGCTGTGGAAGGCATGTTCCAAAGCACGCCCCAGGGCCATTACCTAACCGTAAACTCTACGCTGGCTCGGCTCTATGGCTATCATTCACCCCAGGATTTAATCCAAAATCTGACCGATATCACCCAGCAGCTCTACGTGCAGCCCGGTCGTCGCCAGGAGTTTATCACCCTGATCCGGGCCAACGGGTCGGTGCTGGGGTTTGAGTCTGAGGTGTACCGAAAAGATGGTGCCATGATCTGGATCTCGGAGTCGGCGCGGGCCATCTACAACGACCGCCAGGTGCTGATTGGCTACGAGGGTACCGTCGAAGACATCACCGATCGCAAGCGGGGAGAGGCGGCTATTTTGCGCCGCGATCGCCTGCTTCAGGGGGTCGCTGAGGCTAGCCAGTGCCTGCTCACCACCCCCGACGTCGACGAGGCCATTCCCCACGTGCTGGCCCGCCTGGGGGAAGCCGCCACCGCCGATCGCGCCTACGTGTATATCCACCATCCCCAATCGGTTACCGGGGAACCGGCCATGACCTTGCGCCACGAGTGGACGACCCCCACGACCGCCGCCAGCATTGACCAGCCCCACTGGCAAGACCAGAGCTACCGCGCCCTGGGCCTAGAACGCTGGCTCACCCTTTTGCAGCAGGGCCAATCGATCTGTGCTCTGACCCGCCACTTCCCCCCCGCAGAGCAGATGGTGCTGCTCAAAGACAATATCCGCTCAATTTTGATGGTGCCGATTTTTATCGATGCCGACCTCTGGGGCTACATCGGGTTTGATGCCTGTGAGCAGGAGTGGGAGTGGAGCGCCAGCGACGAGTCAATTTTGGTGGCGGTGGCGGCCAGTCTGGGGGGAGCCCTCAAGCGCCAGCAGACCGAGGCCCAGATGTGCTATCAGGTGTACCACGATGCCCTGACCGGGCTACCCAACCGCGCTTTCTTTGACCAGCACCTGCCCCAGGCGATCGCTCGCATTGGTCAGAGCGAGCAAATGCTGGCGGTGATGTTTTTAGACTTAGACCACTTTAAGACCATCAACGATACCCTCAGCCATGCGGTGGGCGATCTGCTGCTACAGCAGGTGACCCAGCGCATCAGCACCGCCCTGCGGGCCGAAGACATTGTGGCCCGCTGGGGGGGCGACGAATTTACCCTGATTTTGCCTAACCTGGTTAGCCCTGCCGATGCCGCCAAGGTGGCTCGGCGCATCGCCGAGCAGCTGACCCCCCCCTTTTTGCTGCAAAACCACGAACTGCATGTGACCGCCAGCCTAGGCATTGCCCTGTTTCCCCAGGACGGGCAGGACATGACCACCCTGCTACAGAACGCCGATGCCGCTATGTACCGAGCCAAACAGCAGGGCCGCAACAACTACCAGTTCTATACCCAAAGCCTGAGCACGGAGGCGGCCCAGCGGCTGAAGCTCGAAACCTCGTTGCACTACGCCCTGGGCCGCAGCGAATTTATCCTCTACTACCAGCCCCAGGTCGATGTGGCGACCGGTGCAGTGGTCAAAATGGAGGCCTTGCTGCGCTGGCAGCACCCTACCCAGGGGCTAGTCGCCCCCGGCCAGTTTATTCCTCTGGCCGAAGAAAACGGGCTGATTGTGCCCATCGGCGAGTGGGTCATGCGCACCGCCTGCACCCAGGTGATGGCCTGGCACCGATTGGGGCTACCCCTGGTAAATCTGGCGGTTAACCTATCGGCCCGACAGCTGCAGCACCCCAGCCTGGTCAGCTGGGTGGCGGCCGTGCTCACCGAAACGCGGCTGCCAGCTACTCACCTGGAGCTGGAGATTACCGAAACCGCTGCGATGGCTGATATGGCCACCTCCATTGAGCGGCTGCAAGACCTGCGCCAGCTAGGGGTAAAGATTTCGATGGACGACTTTGGCACTGGCTACTCCTGCCTCAGCCATCTAAAGCAGTTTCCCCTCGACGGCATCAAGATCGATCGCGCCTTTGTCCAAGGGCTGCCCCACAGCCCGGTGGATCGGGCTATGGTCAACGCCATCATCGCCATGGCCAAGGGGCTGTCGCTTAGCCTGGTGGCCGAGGGGGTGGAGACCGATGACCAACGCCTGTGTCTATATGAGTTGGGCTGCACCGAGATGCAGGGCTACCTGTTTGGCTACCCCCAACCGCCGGAGACAGCGGCGACTTATCTGCTCCCTGTCGTTGCCTAGGGAGAGCACCTGGCTTAGCCCAGGGCCGCTTTGAGACGGCGGCAAAAGTCACCAATGGTGTGCAGGGCAGCCTCGGGGGGCTCGGCAGAGAGCCGTTTGACAAAGGCGCTGCCCACAATTACGCCGTCGGCTCCCCAGGCCTTGAGCTGCTGGGCCTGGTCTGGGTCTGAAACGCCAAAGCCAACGCCGACGGGCTTGTCGGTTGTTTGCTTGAGGCCATCGATCAGGTCTTTGACTCGGCTTTGCAGCTCGCTGCGGGTGCCGGTGACGCCGGTAACGCTGACCAGATATACAAATCCCTGCGCCTGGGCCGCGATCGCCTGAATGCGCTCCGGGGGAGAGGTTGGGGCCACCAGCAGGGTAACGTCGATACTCGCTGCCGCCGCCGCCGTCAGCAGGGCATCGACTTCTTCTAGGGGCAAATCTGGGACTACCAGCCCTGCTACTCCCGCCGCTGCCACATCGATCATAAACTGCTCAATCCCCCGGTTGAGAATGGGGTTGTAGTAGGTGAATAAAATTAATGGTGCCTGTAACTGTAGCCCTTTCACCATTGAGAGGACGATATCTAGGGTCACCCCTTTTTGAAGGGCGCGGGTGGCGGCAGCCTGAATCACTGGGCCGTCGGCCAGGGGGTCGGAGTAGGGTACTCCAAGCTCAATGAAGTCGGCCCCGTTTTGATCCAGCACTTGCAGGGCCGCCGCCGTTGTTTCTAGATCGGGGTCGCCAGCTGTAATAAAAGGAATTAGAGCACATTCACCCCGCGATCGCAGGTCACGGAAGCGGTCAGAAACAAGGGCCATAGCGGAGTACCGAAGACTGAATCTAGATAGAATTGGGGTCCAAAGACATGACTTAAAGGACTGGGCCAGACCTTGGCCCAATACAGCACTCTAGGGCAAGAGGGGTACCGCGTCTATGTTTAGAAACGGGCCGCCAGAGTTGAGGGTAGGCTTAAGAGTTTGGGGTACCTCGCATCCTGAGAACCTCGCGCTACTTGGCCGAAACCAGGCCACCGTTCTGGCCCCCTAGACCTGAGGCTCCCTGGCCGTAGGCAACAGCCGTTGGACTGATGCCTCAGCCGACTAGGAACTCTGGCCCTGATCTTCATTGAGCTTCTCTTGCAGGGCGGCTAGCTGCTCGGGGCTGAGCTCATCGAGCTGGCGCTGGAGTACCGCCGACTCGTAGTCATCCATCTGCTGGTTGAGGGTCATGTTGCGGGTGACAACTCGCAGCAGGTAGCTGGCTAGCCAGGCTACAACGCCCCCTACCATAATTGCCTGACTCCAAATCCCGGCGGAAATGCCATCTAGGCCAAACAGACGAAAGCCCAAAAACAACCCACCACCGGCCAGGAAAATGCCGAGGCCAATGGCAATGACATCTATGCGTCGCATAACCCTTAAGCCTTAATGTCGCGAGGCTGGGGGCGAAAGTTGAGAAATGGGCTAAAGAGCAGCAAACCGGGAAAAAAGACAAACACCAGCCCGTACAGCAGGGTGCGCTCGATGGAACCCGCCTGGTACCAGCGCCGCCGCACGTAAAAAATTAGGGCCAGGGGCACCACCACCAGATAAACACCGGCGATGCCAGCGTACAGCCCCGCCGTCAATAGAAAATCGCTCGATAGCGCTGTTGGTATGGTCATGGTGAGTATTTGCTAGCCCAACGGGTGTAATGCGTACGCAATAAATCTGGCATTTGGTTGAAGGGTTGGCAGCACTCTGGGCAAACCCAGGTGGTCGCCGTAAAACCCTTCGGCATTAGAGATCTGCTTTCACAAATCATAGTGCTTCTAACGCCATTGTAAAGGGGGCGTGACCAAGGAGAACGACCGCGCCGCGCCGCGCCAAGCTGGCCCAGTCGCTTATATCCCTGCCGATTGGCCGCTACGATAGCGCGATCGCCGGTGGTGAGATTGCCCGCCTGTAGTACACGCGCGTACAGCTGACTACTGCCGGGATAGTGGGGTTGACTAATGCGGCTGTGCCGACGATCGCTCAACCAGCCCATGATGGTGCAGCAGGGCGGAGCATAGTCGGTTGTGGGCGAGCTGGGCTGGCCTTATAAGTTCCATATAACCTCTGTGATAGGTTTTAGCTCAATTGACGCCGCGATCGTCTTCAGATGCCCGGTCAGAGGTTTGACCGAGGCCTGTTAAGCAAGCACGGCTCAAGCCTATAGGTCGCTCAGGATTGTTGTAAGAAAAATTCACAATGCATCTATGGGTTTTTACGGATGCCCTTGGTATGATTTTTCGAGTTTAGCGGCGTGTACATAGTGTTTAACCGTTGTCGATAGGGTTCGTGGCCCTATGTGGAGTGTGAACGCGCAGACTGGTTTTTGGGTCAGCGCGGTAGTGGTGTGAAGCGTGGTCTCAGAGGGGTAGTGTGAGGCGTATTCAGCGACGACTATACCGGGGGCTGCTGTTTTTGCTGGCCCTGGCTTTAAGCTATTGCTTAAGCCATGCAGGGCCACCGTCGACGGTGGCGCAGGCTCAAAATCGAATATTTACCAATCAGGCGTCGGCCCAGTTCGATGGTCCCAATGGGCCGGTGGTCGTTAACTCTAACGAAACTCGGGTGGGCGAAAACATTGTTCCTCTGAGTATTGTTAAGACTGCCGATCGAGCGGCGGCGGAACCGGGGGATGTGGTGGTTTATCGGCTGCTGGTTACGAACCCCTCTAGTCGAGCGGCTACCCCGCTGACGGTGACTGACCAGCTGCCCCGGGGCCTGATCTATGTACCCAATTCGTTGCAAACCACGCCTATTCAGCCCACCCAGCAGGTAACGACTGATAGCAGTCTGACGCTGACGTTTGCATCCCTGGAACCGGGCGCATCGGTATCGATTGCCTACGGCGTGCTGATTACTCCCGATGCGGTGCGCGGTGACGGTCGCAACATCGCCCAGGCTTCCGCCCCAGGGTTCGCGCCGGTATCGGCTCCGTTCCAGCTGACCATTCGTCCCGGCATTGTGTCTGACTGCGGCACCATTTTGGGCCGCGTGTTTGTAGACAAAAACTTTGACGGGCAGCAGCAGCGCGGTGAGCCCGGTGTACCCAACGCCGTTATTTTCATGGACGATGGCAACCGGATTCTGACTGACCCCGACGGGCTGTTTTCACTGGCCAATGTGCTGCCCGGTTACCGTGTTGGGACGTTAGATCTGTACAGCCTGCCGGGTTACACGCTGGCCCCCAACCTCTACCGCATTGAAGACAACAGTGCCTCTCGCTTTGTGCGCCTGTCGCCCGGTGGTCTGGGTCGGATGAATTTTGCCGTTACACCAACCTTTGGGGAGGAGCAGTTATGATGCCTCTGTCTTCTCGTTCGCTGGGGTTGGGTCTGCTAACGACCCTGGCTGGATCCTTTGGGTTACTGCTACCCGGCCATGCCGCTCCCGCCGCCTTCGGCACCGCCGCCGACTTGGATAGCTCTAACGACTCGGGCGCAGTGGTTGTCGAAACCTCTGATGCTGAGGCCCTCAGCCCTGAAGCTTCTAGCCTGGAGCTGCCTAGGATCGAGTTTCCTAACCCAATCACTGTTGAGGTGAGTCCAGGTGAAACCCTGGAGCTGACCCTGCCGACTTCTGGTACCGCTCCGGTAGCTCAGCCTCTGGCTGCGGCACTGGCTTGGGCAGACCCAGAAACTGCGATCGCGGCGGCTACCATACTGCCCAGGGGACAGCTGCCTACAGTCGTGGAGGCCGAACCCGACGGGGCTGTCCCCCTGGCTAACCGGCGCGAAAACGCCGAACTGTTTGATTTTCGGTTTGGTCGCGAGCGGCTGCCGCTCAACCCGCCCTCGACCTATCCTCTGACCCCAGTAGGCCCCGGGGCCGAGGCCGCCTACACCCTCACCCTTGCCCCTGAGGGTGAGGCTCAAATACCGGCCAACGGGCGATCGACGCTGACCCTGGTCGGGGCCGTCACTACGGATGCAGGCAATCCCCTAGAGAGTGACGTTGTGGTCACTCTGACCAGCGAGGCTGGCGAGTTTGTGGGGGCCGACTACGATATCGATCGCGGCGGGTTTCAGGTGCTGGCCCGGCTAGGGCAATTTGAGGCTCAGCTGCGATCGCCCATCGATGCCCAGCAGTCTGTGGTGCGGGCCTACATCAGCGCCCAAGCCCTCAACGACATCGCTCCCAGTCGGCAATCGTACCCAGCCTTAGAGGCCACGACCCAGGTGAGCTTCTACACCGATTTGCGTCCCACCCTTATTTCTGGGGTGGTCGATTTTCGCGTAGGCCGGGGCGGTACCAACTTTTTAGGCAGCTTCAGAGACTTTCTCAACCCTGACTCCCTCAGCGACGATGTCGAGGTGAGCTTTACCACCGGGCTGTTTGCCACCGGGGCGGTGGGCGACTGGTTATTTACCGGCGCTTACAACAGCGATCGCGGCCTCAACGATCGCTGCGACGGCGGCAGCCTCTACCGCGATGTACAGTTCTGTGATCAGACCTATCCGGTCTACGGCGATAGCTCTACCACCGACTTTCTCACCCCCTCCATTGACAGCCTGTATCTGCGGTTTCAGCGCGATTCTCTGGTGCCCGATGCCGATCCTGACTACGCTATGTGGGGCGACTACGGCACTCAGGAGTTTGCCAGTGAGTCGCAGCAGTTTACGGCTACGGTGCGGGAGCTGCACGGCTTTAAGGGTAACTACACCTTCGGCGGTGGCCTACAGCTGACCGCCATGTATGCCGACAACGTGAGGCCCTTTCAGCGCGACACGATTGCCCCCGATGGCACCAGTGGCTACTACTTTTTGTCGCGACGGCTGATCCTGCGGGGCAGCGAAAACGTGTTTTTGGAGGTTGAAGAGTTTAACCGCCCCGGCACCGTGCTGGCGCGCACGCCGCTATACCGTGGGGCCGACTACGCCATTGACTACGATCGCGGCACCCTGCTGTTTGACCAGCCGGTGAGCGCCGTTGACATTAACCCGCTGGGGGTTACGCTGGTGCGCCGCATTGTTGTCACCTACCAGGTCGAAGACACCTCCGTGCGGGGCAGCCTCTACGCCGGGCGTTTGCAGTACCAGCCCAATGGCGACGATGGCGGTGTTGTGGGGGCCACTCTGCTGACCGAAGACCAGGGGGCTCAAGACTTTACCCTCTATGGCGTTGACCTGCTCTGGCCCCTGGGCGAACAGGGATTGATTGCTGGTGAATTTGCGCGCTCTGCGTTTAATGCCGGAGCCATTAATAATCAGGGCAATGCCTACCGCATCGAGCTCAGCGGCACCCCCTTTGAGGGCGTTACGGGACAGGCCTTCTATCGCACCACCGACAGCGGCTTTAACAACACCGCGACCAGCAGCTTTCGCCCCGGTCAGACCCGCTGGGGCGGCCAGGTGCTGGCCCAGGTGGGGACTGAAACTCAAATCCGCGCCGTGGTTGATCAGGAGCGCAATGTCGGTACCACCCCCGCCATTCAAACCTCCGCAGCGGGTCTACTGCGACCGGGGCAAAACGCGATTCAGGGCGGGGCCGTCGACAACACCCTGACCGAGCTGCGGGCGGGGGTTGTGCAGCAGTTTGGCACCGCCACCCTGGGGATTGATTTCGTCAATCGCAACCGCAACGATCGCCTTGCCAACACCTCTACCAGCGCCAACCAGCTGGTGTCGCGGCTTAACCTGCCGCTCACCGAGACTCTCAGCGCCCTGGCCCAGAGCGAACTCAACCTGGGCACCACCGATCCGCTTTACCCCACCCGCAACACGGTTGGGCTAGAGTGGGACG
>JBARVK010000652.1:0-7213 GCA_049646225.1 Nodosilinea sp. | reverse complement strand
AGGCCGGTACCGGAGATATTCCCCACGTTGTCGGCTCGGTGAAAAGCCCCGAAGAGCTGGGCCTGG
This sequence comes from Nodosilinea sp., assembly GCA_049646225.1. Lineage (GTDB taxonomy): Bacteria > Cyanobacteriota > Cyanobacteriia > Phormidesmidales > Phormidesmidaceae > Nodosilinea. The sequence goes on along the minus strand of JBARVK010000652.1, from coordinate 7,147 downwards.
TCAGCGGGGGGAATGCCAATGCCGCGATCGCGCACCTGCAGCACGGTCTGGTCAGCCTCGCAGTCGAGGGTAAAGGTGACTGGGGTGTGTTTGGGGGAATATTTCACCGCGTTGGAGAGCAGGTTGAGCAAAATGTGTCGCAGCAGCTTTTCGTCGGCCAAGACCCCAAAGTGATCGCCTGTGGCAATAAATTCGATGGGGCTGGCAGTGCTGACCTGGGCAAACTGCACCTCTTCGACCAAGTCGCGGCAAAACTGGTGTAAGTCAAGGGGGGCTACGGTGCAGTTGAGCTTGCCTGCTTCGGCTTTGCCCACCGTAAGCACATCGTTGAGCAGGCCAATCATGTGGTGTACTGAGGTTTGAATGCGCTTAAGTACCACCTGCTGCTTCTCGGGAGTAAATTTTTGGCTGTAGCGCTCCAGGGTTTCTGCCGAGGCCAAAATGGTGGTCAGCGGGGTGCGAAACTCGTGGGAGGCCATGGAAATAAAACGGGTTTTGAGATCGCCCAGCTCTTTTTCTCGGGTCAGGGCCTTGCGAATATCAACTTCGATCTGCTTGCGCTCGGTGATATCGCGGGTGATGCCTCGATAGCCCTGAAACTCACCCTCGGGGGTGAAAATCGGTGAGCCGCTGATTTCGAGGGTGACGACCCCGCCGCTGGAGCGCAGGCAGGTGGCCTCAAGCTGGGTAAAGGGCTGGCGCTGGCCTACCAGCAGCGCCAAGATGGTGCTAAACCGCACGGCTTCATCCTTGGGCATGAAGTCGGTAAAGCGATGGTTGAGAATGGCGGCTGGGGTGCGGTCAAGAATTTCGGTGGCGCGGGGGTTGATGTAGCTAAAGCACAACTGGCTATCGATTTCCCAGACCCAGTCGTTGGTCTGCTCGACCAGACTGCGAAACTTGAGTTCGCTGGTTTGCAGGGCGGCTTTGGCCTGCTCGCGATCGCTAATGTCCAGCCCCACAAATACCGCCGCGTCACCCTGGTCGTATTTTTGGCCGACTACCAGTACGTGGCTTGTGGTCTGGTTGAGGGGCATCACCAGCTGTTGGCTGGCGGTTTCGACATCGCTGGCCAGAAAGTTGGTCACAAAGTTGCCAAAGGGCGACGACTGGCCTAAAAAGCCGATGGGCTTACCCGCAAAGTCTGCCGGGGCCAGGTTTACCGTGTTGGCCAGGCGGTGGTTGCAGCCTAGGTAGTGCCCGCTGCTGTCTACCCACGACACCATGGCCGGCACTGCATTCAGCACGGCCTGGAGCTGCTGGTTGGTGATTTCTAGAGCCTGCTCAGCCTGACGGCGGTGGTCTACTTCGTCTTGAAGTTGTTCGGTGGCCCGTCGCCAGGAGGCGGTACGAGCCTCAACTTTTTGCTCCAGCTCGTCGTTGAGCCGCTGTAGATGTTGTTCGTACTGCTGCTTAAGGGCCAGATCGTCCTGCAGCTTCTGGTATAGTTCAGCCTGTCGCAGCCCGATCGCGACAGAACGGGCTAACTGTTCCACCAGACGAATTTCCCAGTCGTGCCAGCGGCGGGGGGCGTGACACTGGTTGACCACCAGCAGCCCCCAGAGCTTGTGGTCATATACGATGGGAATCACTAGGTTGGCCTGAATCTGCAGCTGGGCCAGCAGCTCGATATGACAAGGGGTCAAACCGGCCCGATAAATATCTTCTACCGCCTGAATACGGCCAAAGCGAAAGGCATCGGCCCAGTGGTTGGCAAAGCAGTTGTCTTCGATCACTTGCCCCAGCAGGGAGTCCCAAGGGGATACTACGGCCTCTACAACAACGGTGCCTCGGGCAGGGGTGTCAAAGCGATAGATCAATGTGCGATCGGCCTGTAGCAGCTGCCTCACTTCCGATACGGTGGTGGACAAGATGTCTTGGGTATCGAGGGATTCGTGGATGCGCTGGGTTAGGAAAGTGAGGAGGCGATCGCACTTAGCCTGGGCCTCCAACTGCTCGGTGCGCGCCTGCACCAGCCGCTCCAGTTCTGAGCTGTGGTTTTTCCATAGCTCCACCTGTTCCCGGTTCGAACAGGTAAAGGACTGCCACAGCTGACCAAAAGAGCTGTGGGACTCGCGTAAATCCAGGCTGTAGAGCAAATCGGACTGGGTGATGATTCCCAGGGGCTGGTTTTGGGCGGTGACCACCGGCAGGCAGGGCAAATGGCGCTGTCCCATAGCCTGGTAGGCCAGCCATAGAGAATCGTCGGGCTTGAGGCAAAACTGGGCCTCCCGCATGACCGTTTGGATCGACAGCTCGGCTAGATCCTGCTGCCGGGCCTGAAACCGCAGCAGGTCCTGCCGCAGTACCAGCCCGACTAGGGGGCTGACGCTGTCGGGGTCGACCACGGCAACGCAGCTCACCTGGTAGTCAGCCAGGGCGGTGACCGCCTTTAAAGCTGAGTCGGTGGGATGAACGGTTACGACATGGGGCGTCATGCGCGATCGCACCGACTGGAGTTTCAGTACATGGGGGGGAAACAGCGCCTGCTGTAGGGAGTGCGCCGTAATCAATCCCTGCAAGTGCTGGTTCTCATCCACCAGCGGCAGATGATGAATTCTCCGCTGCCGCATAATGTCGAGAATATCGAGGGGAATGAGCGACGATTCAACGGAGAGAACAGTCAGGTCATTGTTGACGTAGTTGATGACCGCGCGCTCCACAGCCGTGCCGCTAGCCAGCAGACGAATGACATCCCGCTCGGTGATCAAACCCACCACAACATTCTGATCAACAATCATGACGCAGCTCTGGGGGCTAATCGAATTAGCCCCCAGCTGCTCAATAACCTGTTGCAGAGTCGCCGTTGGCGCTACGGTAGCCGTGGGCACCGCCAATTCCACCAAAGACTTCAAGGGTTGATCAATAGCTAAAGTCGCAGATTGAGAAGGGCTCATAACCTAGGCCTCAGATGACCAAACACTAGATTCCTGTTTCTAACCTAGGGGTATTAGCCGGGTCTCAGTATCGGGAGATACCTTAATTCGTCTCGGTAAATTCCTGATCCCTACGAGATACCGACGTCCTAAGCCCCCTGAGACCTCGACTGGTGGTTAGAGCTATATTCTGAGGACCGCGCAATGTCTCTATTGAGAGCTGGCTAATCTCCATTGCCAGGTCTACACCAAAAGCGTAAAAAAAAGCCCTGCCTGGTCCCAGGCAGGGCTTGAATGCAGGTCTGGACAGTCACCTAGATCGTCAGGACTAAGCCTAAAAAGTCAGCTGCGCCAACAAATTAAAGATAAAAATGTCGGGATTGGTGCTGAAATTGTTGGCTTGTTGAATCCAGTAGGCCGAGGGCATCAGCGCAATATTCCGGTTCAGCGGATAGCGGTAGGAAATCTCTAGCTCCTGCTGCCGACCACCGTCGCCAAACCCTGAAGCCAAAAACTGTTCGCCACTGATGACGCTAAAGGGAACCAGGTACGAGATCGTCGCCAGCGATCCTTCCTTGAACAAGTTGGGAAAAGCAAGGCCAACCTGGAAGGACTGGGAATCGATACTGCCGATCCTGGCTCGGCTCAGAGCAGAGGTCAAATCGACACTGCCGTAGGTGTAGCGGCCAAAGAGACCGAGCCAGCTGACCGGAGTCCAGTCGAAGTTGACCAAGAAGGTGTCAGCCGGAGCATTGGTCACGGGGCCACCGACCCCATCGTCGGCAAAGCCGTAAATAGGTTCGCTGAAGGTGCCGCCAACCAGCCCGAAGCTGTTTGGCATCAGGTTAGAGCGGGTGTACAAAAACCGCAGGTTTAGGTTATCCACCGGCCTGATACCAATCTGCCCGGTGAGGGAGCTGGTGCCGCCAAACAGGCCGATGCTGGGGTCGCTGGGGGCTTTGTTGCCGCCAATAAATTCGGTGTTTTCAGCCAGGTAGCCGACGCGAATATCGAGCCAGTCGGCCACATCCCAGACGGCGATCGCCCCCGTGCCCCGATCCACTGTGTTGACTTGGGTGCCCCCACTGGAGTTAAAGCTGTTGGCCCCGGTCAAGAAGAAGGTGTAGCGGTTGTTGTCAAAGTAGGCGTACCAGTTAATCCGGGGACCAATATCAATGGTCAAGCTATCGCCCACGGGGAAGGCGTAGCTCAGCTCTCGGATAAACACGCTGAAGTCTCGCCCCGCCGGTACTCCCCCCTGATTGACAAAGGTAGTGCCAAAGGTGTTAAACAAGCCCGCCGAGCCGTAGAGATTGGCCGGGCCACTGCCCGCCCCGGTTACCAGCTGCAGCTTGAGGCGATCGGCTCCGCTGAAGGAGGTATCGAGATTGAGCCAGAGCAAGCTGGAGGTGCTGACCGCCGGGTTGCCGGTGACCGTCCGCACAACCCCCCGGGGATTGGGGTCGAAAATGCTGCGACCTTCAGCCAAAATATTTCCGTTGGTGAACCCGCCGCCGAGGTTGGCGAAAACCTGGCCCCGCAGTTTGGTGACCGTGGAGAACTGCTGCGCCTGCAGCAGGGCGGTTTCAGCCTCAAGCTGATCGACTCGGCTGCCCAGAGAAGCGATCTCGACCGCAAATTCCTCCTGGAGGCGACGAATGGTAGCCAGGTCTTCCTCCGAGACGTCGGTGCCCAGGGTACTGACGATGACATCTAGGCAGGCGTTGAGGCCAGCGGCGAACTCGTAGCGGGTGAGGGAGCGCTGCCCCCGGAAGGTGCTGTCGGGGTAACCCTGTATACAGCCATAGGTCTCAACCAGGTTGCTCAAAGCCTGGAAGGCCCAATCGGAGGGCATGACATCGGAAAACTCAGTGACTCGGGTAACTTGGGCCAGGTCGTCGGTTACAGCCGGGGTCACGGTGGCATCGGTTTCTAGCCCCGCCTCCAGGTCGTTAACACGAAACATGACCGTGGCGGACTCTGGATCGGCGGACTCTAGCGGCTCAGCCGCGAGCAGATCATCGGAAACCGCCGATCCAGTGGCCATTTCGACCGTTGCAGCGGCTAGCGCCGTAGAGGCCGCCCCCGAGGTCACTACGGGTGTTTTGAAGGCTGGGGCTTCTAGCGCAAGGGCCGCGATCGCACCCCCGTCGACTTGATCTACCCCATCGGCCTCAGGTGCAATCGCTACCGCCGATGTCGCTGATAACAGCAGCACCGAGGCTGCCACCAGACTGCGCTCGCAACCGCCCAAAACCAAGCGGACTATAGCCTGCCAAGACAAAACGTTTACCATCGATTTTCCTCACACCAAAACACATCCTCACATCCGTCGATCTTGGGAACCTCATAGGCAGGAGCTAGTCTACATAACCAGACCCTATGGGTTCCCTAGGGTTAAGCAACCAGGCCAGGGGCGATGTCCCCAATAGATCAAATCGCATTCCTTTGCCTGGCCGATCGCACTTAACCCGATGCCGCTGGCCCCGATGGCCGGGCGGCCCTGATAACCCCCTTGGTACTCGGGGGGTTCTGAAACAGCCTCAAGCTTCTGACAGTTCAGGATTGGTTTCCACTCTGGCCTTAGGTCGACCAGGCAAAACAATATTTAAAAGAATGGCCGTTAAACCACCTGTCGAAATGCCGGACGAAAACACGTTCTTAATCAGCGCTGGCTTATCGGCAAAGATATCGGGAGAGTAGACTACCCCTAACCCCAGCCCTAAAGAAACTGCGACAATTACCGCAGCGCGGCGATCGAGCCCAGTAGACGCCACAATGTTCAAGCCCGCTACCGCGATTGAGCCAAACATGACCAGCGTTGCCCCACCCAACACCGGCTGCGGAATCACCTGAAAAATACCGCCCACAATGGGAATTAGGCCGAGAATCGCAAAAATGCCAGCTACGTAAAAACCCACGTAACGACTGCCCACACCGGTCATTTGAATCACACCATTGTTTTGGCTAAAGGTCGTATTGGGGAAAGTATTTAGCAGCGCGGCAATGGCTGAGTTGACGCCGTCTCCCAGTACACCACCCTTAATTCGGCGGAAGTAGAGGGGGCCTGCAACCGGTTCACCAGAGACAGCCGAGGTCGCCGTCAAGTCGCCGATCGTCTCGATGGCGGTGATGACGTAGAGAATAACAAACGGGGCAAAGGCGGCAAAGTTAAAGTCGAGGCCATAGCGCAGGGGCAGCGGCAGGCGAATTAGCGGCAGGGTGCTGAGCGAGCTGAAGTCTACTAAACCCAGCACGATGGCAACGATGTAGCCCACCACTAAACCAATCGCGATCGCCCCCATTCTCAAAAAGCGATTTTGAGACAGGGTTAGAATCACAACAATAGCCAAAACAAGACCGCCCAGAGCCAGATTTTGGGTACTGCCAAAGGTTTCACTTGCCAGTGCCGGAGCACCGCCAGCCAGGCTAAAAAAGCCAGTTCTAATCAGGCTCAGGCCAATGATCATGACCACCGTACCCGTCACCACCGGGGTGATAATCTGCTGTAGCAGGTGCAAAAATCGGCTCAGCATAATTTCGATCGCAGAGCCAAAAAAGCAGACTCCGAAAATCAGCCCCAGTGCTTGCTCTGGCGTGCTCCCGGTCGCGATCGCTGCCGAGCCAACCCCAATCACCGGCCCTAAAAAGGCAAAACTAGTGCCCTGCAAACTCAGCAAACCCGACCCAACTGGCCCAAACTTGCGACACTGAATAAAGGTGCAGAGGCCACTGGCAAATAAAGACATGCTAACGATGATGCCCGTATCGGCAGGACTAACCCCCAATGCACCACAGATGATCAGGCCAGGGGTAATAATGCCAACGAACGACGCCAAAACGTGCTGAATGGCGACAAAAATAGCCTCCGCAACCGGCGGCTTATCGTTCAAACCGTAGAGCAATTCAGACTGAATGGTAATTCTGTCACCATCCGTGCCCGATTCAATAACGCTTTCACGGCCTGCTTGTGTCATGTACCCTCCCAAAAATAGCTTTGAAAAACGCTCAGACTTTAAAACCTGGAGGAGAACTGCGGCCAGGTACTTTTTTGTTCGTCTACGCAACCAAAAAGCTTTCAGCCCTCAATGCAAAAAACCTCAAGGTCAAGGGTTTTCAGCCCTCTTTCGGCGATCTCCCTAGTTCCTAACCTTTTTCTCTGAAGCACCTACCAGCGCATCATGTGAATACGGTGTACTGTATACATATGCTTAAGGCACTTATAAGAGAAAGACCCGAGGTGTTCTGTAACGGAGAACACATGCCATTAG
>JBARVK010000651.1:0-8668 GCA_049646225.1 Nodosilinea sp. | reverse complement strand
AGCATGGCCTGAATGAGGGTGCTTTTGCCAGCTCCGTTGGGGCCAATCAGCCCTACCAGTTCCCCCGCCCCTAACGACAGAGATACATCCTCCAGGGCGGCAATACCCCGGTAGTTGACAGACAGGTTTTGAACCTCTAGCATGGCATCCATGAAATGATAACCATTATCACTATCATAATAGTTGAGTTATTACTTTCTGGCTATGTCTGGGAGGAAAAGGCAATGCTTTTAAACACAAAGACGGCGGTGGGGCGTTGGCCTAAACACCTGGGACTGTTGCTGGCCCTGGGCCTGACTGGCTGTAGCGGTGACGATGCCGCTGTGACATCGCCCGACGGAAACGCTGCGGTCGTTCAGGCTGATGCTCCTATTGTCGTGGCGACTACTAGCGTGATTTGCGATCTAACCCAGCAAATTGCTGAGACGACGGTGGCGCTTACCTGTCTGCTCGAGCCAGGTACCGACCCCCACACCTATCAGGTGAAACCCTCCGATCGCCAGGCGATTGAGCAGGCCAACCTCATTCTCTACGACGGTTACAATGCAGCCCCTCGCCTAATTGCCATGGTCGAAGACAGCACAACAGACGCTGAACGGGTGGCTGTCTATGAGGAAGCGGTGCCCAATCCGCTGATGGGTGCAGCCCATGCCCACGACCATGGAGCTGAAGCTACCCACGATGAGGGGGATGATCACGGTGCCGAAATGGTCACTGAGCACGACCACGACCACACCCATGGATCTGACCACGCCCATAGCGCTACGGCGGAGGCTGAGCTGGTGCCTGATCCGCATGTTTGGCACAACGCTAACCACAATGCGGCCATGGTGACCGTAATTGCTGAATCGCTAGCTCAAATTAACCCCAATCAGGCCAGTCTCTACGCCGAGAATGCCGATCGCCTGGCCAGTCAGTTTACCGAAATTGATGCCTGGATTCAAACCCAGGTCGCAACGGTGCCAGCTGACCAGCGCCAGTTGGTGACCACCCATGAAGCATTTGGTTACTTTGCCGATGCCTACGGGTTTGAGGTGAAGGGGGCGCTCAGTGGTCTATCTACCGACGAAAAGCCCACTCCTGGAGCGCTGACAGCCCTGGTTGATCAGGTGAAGGAGGCCCAGGTACCTGCCATTTTTGCCGAAAATACCACCAACCCGCAGCTGATTGAAGCGGTGGCCAAGGATGCCGGGGTGACGGTGGCCGAGCAACACCTGTACGTAGAAGGTCTAGGTGAGCCGGGTAGCGATGCCGAAACCGTGCAGGCGATGCTGGCAGCCAACACCTGTACCGTAGTAGAGGCCCTAGGGGGCCGCTGCGATCGCGCCAGTGCCCCCTTGTAACGCAATCAGGGCACGCTTTGGTAATGCTTATCAGGTTAGAACGGTTCGATCTAGGGCATTGCACCTTAACCCGATCAGTCCTCTGATCGGGTTAAGGTGCCTAATTAAATTAACGTTGGTGAAGCTGTGGGCTATGGCCTTACGGTAAGGCATTGTTACGGTTGAGGGGGATCAATCAGCTGCGGTTTCTATAATAAAGGTGTAGCCGAATGCCGCTGGCCTGGCTCCTTTACTGTCTCTAGCACCAAATTTCCAGAGAGCCTAAAACGCGGGCCTGTATCTCAGGAGCTGTACCGCTATGTTTAAGAAAATTCTTGTTGCTCTCGATAACTCAAATCACCGCCAAGAGGTGTTTCAAAAAGCGTTGGATTTAGCCAGCGCCACTGGGGCCAGCCTCATGTTGTGCCATGTGCTCTCCGCTTACGAAGAGGGTAGCCCTGGTATTCCGATTCGGTCATACCATGCCTACTACCCGGTGCTAGAAGACTCAACCTGGCGGCTGTACCAAGAGCGTTGGCAAGACTACGAAGCCCAGGGGATTGAGCAGCTACGGCAAGAACTAGACGCGGCCAGCGCGGCTGAGGTAATCGCTGAGTTTAGCCAAGTGGGGGGCGAACCCGCCGCAACTATTTGCGGTGTGGCAGACTCATGGCAGGCCGATTTAATTATCGTTGGCAGCCACGGTCGCCGGGGCCTCAGCGAGCTGCTGCTGGGCAGTGTTAGCAACTACGTCATGCACCACGCTAGCTGCTCTGTGATGGTCGTACACCACACTCAAAATACTGCCTCTACCCTAGCCCCAGCCAGCGCTACCGTCACCGATCGATAACTATACGCCATTGCGCTGCCCCAGTTTTAACCAGGGGCGGTAATCTATGTTTTGAGCGCGATGGCCATCGCTATAGTACAGAATCCTTCCTGTTACTTCCGATTGGACTGGACAAACACCGTTTGCCCTACGTAATCTGCCTGTGTGATACCGAATCCGAGTCACACAACCCCGATTCGAAACGATACCTCGTAGAGAGCATTGCACTGCAATGCCCCTACAAACTGGGGGTATACAGGCAGGATTTGGCATGAAAGCGTGGGTATACAAATTCGGATTTGGACGACAAAAAAATGGTCCCAGGCTGACGGGCCTGGGACCAAATTGTAAATCTATTCAGAGTAATGCTTTATGGGCGGTAAGCGAACAGCCTAATCGGCCAGCGAACATAGTGTTTCAGCGCAAATCTCGTAAGTGCCAGCAGCCTTAGGCCTTACGGGAGTAGTACTCAACCACCAGCAGTTCGTTGATGTTGAGAGCTACCCATTCGCGCTCGATAATGCCATTGACCTTGGCGGTTAGCTTGGCTTTGTCGAGTTCTAGGTGATTGGGCACGTTAGCTAAACCGGGAAACTCTAGGTTGGCTTCCACTAGCTTTTTGGAGGCGTCGCGATCGCGCACGGTGATCACATCGCCGGGGCGACACTGATAGCTAGGAATAGAGACCACACGACCGTTGACGCAGATGTGACCGTGGTTGACCACCTGACGCGCCGAGGGAATGGTCGGCCCAAACCCAAGCCGAAATACGGTATTGTCGAGCCGCATTTCTAGCAGCTGGAGAATGACCAGTCCGGTGGAACCGCCAGCCTTGCGGGCCTTTTTCACGTAGCGCAGCAGCTGCTTTTCGGTGAGGCCATAGTTAAAGCGCAGCTTTTGCTTCTCTTCGAGTCGCACTGCGTACTCAGATTTTTTCTTGCGGGCTTGCCCGTGCTGCCCAGGCGGATAAGCCTTGCGGGGGGATTTGCGGGATAGACCCGGTAGCTCACCCAAGCGGCGTACAACCCGCAGGCGAGCGCCTCTGTATCGCGCCATAAACGTTTACTCTCCGAACAATTTCCAAAGATTCTAATCTTAGCGCTAATACGCGCAAGAGGCAACGGCCAAAATCAGAAATTAGTGACGCTTAAATAAACCCGAGGGCCGAGCTGATGGGCAGGGTATATCCTAAATTTATAAATTCATGGATTCGATGGACGGCTAGCCCGTCATGCCCGTGCAAACGGGCATCTAATCGAAAGCAGTTGCTCCCAAGTGGATTCCCGCCTCCGCGGGAATGACAGGCACGATTCTTTCTCAAAATCAACAACGCAGCACATTTACAAAGCTGGGATCTCCCCCGCCTCCACAGAGCCCTAATTCTGACTGAGGCGACTCAAGAAGGCCTTGAGGCGATCGCTGCTGGGATTCGTAAACACATGCTTGGGATCGCCTTCTTCTTCGATCACACCGTCGTTGAAAAACAGCACTCGGTTCGAGACCTCGCGGGCAAACTGCATTTCGTGGGTGACAACCACCATGGTCATGCCCTCTTCGGCCAGCTGGCGCATGACCCCGAGCACCTCGCCCACCAGCTCGGGATCAAGGGCGCTGGTGGGCTCGTCAAACAAAATGGCAACGGGCTTCATGCACAGACTGCGGGCGATCGCCACCCGCTGCTTTTGCCCACCCGATAGCTGCTCGGGGTAGGCGTCGGCGCGATCATCGAGGCCAACTTTGCTCAGATAGTGGTTGGCCAGATCGCGACATTCGGTTTCGGGAAACTTGAGCACCTTGCGGGGAGACAGCATTAAGTTTTCAAGCACGGTTAAGTGGGGAAACAGGTTGAAGTGCTGAAACACCATGCTCACCTGGCTACGCAGGTGGAAAAGCGCCTGCCGAGGCAGTTTGTGGGCCGATACGTCTTGGCCCATGACCTCCAGGTGGCCCTGGTTAATGGCTTCTAGCCGATTGAGACAGCGCAGGAAGGTGCTTTTGCCACAGCCCGAGGGGCCAATGATCGATACCACATCACCCTTGGTAAAGGTGGTACTCACCCCCTTCAAGACCTCTATGGAGCCGTAACTTTTGTGCAAATTGTCGCAGGCAATAACGGGGGTGGCGATCGCAGGCAGAGTGGTAGTCATTCGCAGATTCGGGGAGAAATAGGGATTTAGGCGGTGAGGAAAAATTAATCGGTGCAGCTATACCCTACAGACAATCATTGGCACCTCTGGGCATCTGTATCACAGAAAACATTTTTGCCCAGGCAGAATTGTCTAAGGTGCACCATTAAGCCCTCGCCCAGACCGCGAGGACTTGCTGTTTATCTCAATACTACCGCCGGTTTATGGTTGCTCGTCTTTTTCGCATTCGCTGGTTTAAGCGCATTTTGGCCCTTGTGCTGGGGCTATGTCTTGGGGTGGGAACAGCCCAGATTGCAGGGCTAGCTCAAGCGCCATCGGTTTGGGAGGTGGGTACCGAACCTGCCTTCCCCCCCTTTGAAATGCGGGACGATGCTACGGGTGACCTAACTGGTTTTGATATCGAGCTGATGCAGGCGATCGGCGAAGCCGCCGGGCGTGAGGTGGAGTTTATCAGTCTGCCCTTCGACGGTCTGGTGCCCGCTCTGCAGTCCAACACCATCGACGCAGCGATCAGCGGCATGACTATCACCGCCGAGCGGGCCCAAACCATCGACTTTTCGCGGCCCTATTTCGAAGCGGGCCTGGCGATCGCCGTGCGTGAAGACTCTACCGCTATTAACTCCATCGAAGACCTGGCCGGTCAGCGCATTGCGGTGCAGATTGGCACCACCGGAGCCGAGCAGGCCGCCGAGGTCGAAGGGGCCACCATCAGCACCTTCGACAGTGCCCCTTTGGCCCTCCAGGAGCTGCTCAATGGCCGAGTCGATGCGGTGGTTAACGATCTGCCTGTCACCCTCTACGCTATTAATGAGGCCAATCTTCAGGGCATCAAAATTGTCGGTGAACTAGTCACCGAAGAGTACTACGGCATTGCCCTGCCCAAAAATTCTGAGGCCCTGGCCGATATCAATGCCGCCCTCGACACCCTGCTGCAGGATGGCACCTACGCAGACATTTACCGCCGCTGGTTTTCTGCCGATCCGCCTGATCTGCCTGCGATCGCCCCGGCCCTAGCCGAGGCCGGTACGGCCACCGGCCTAGCCTGGGGGCGTCTGTTTCAAAACCTGATGCGGGGCGCGTGGATCACAATTCTGCTGACGGCGTTCTCGTTCTTCTTTGGCCTGATTGGGGGCACCCTGGTCGCCTTTGCCATGCTCTCGCCGATCAAGCCCCTGCGCTGGCTGTGCCGCATCTATGTCGACTTCTTTCGCGGCACGCCCATGCTGGTGCAGCTGTTTATGATCTATTTTGGCCTGCCTGCCCTGTTCCAAAATCTGGGCTTTGAGTTTAGCTTTAATCGCATTTTCGCCGCTGTGTTAGCCCTTAGCCTCAACGTGGCGGCCTACCTGGCTGAGATTTTGCGCGGCGGTATTCAGTCAATCGATCGCGGCCAGTGGGAAGCCGGAGAATCCCTGGCCATGAACTCGGTGGAGACCATGCGCTATGTCGTCTTTCCCCAGGCTTTCCGACGAATTTTGCCGCCTCTGGGCAACGAGTTTATCACCCTAATCAAAGACACCAGTTTGGCGGCGGTGATCGGTTTTGAAGAGCTGTTTCGCCAGGGTCAGCTGACGGTGGCGACTACCTACCGCGCCTTTGAAGTCTATCTGGCGGTGGCGATCGTGTACTTGATTATGACGTCTCTAGCCTCAGTGGTGTTTAAGCGTTTAGAGGTGTACATGGACCCCATTAATCGGCCCAAGCGGGTCAAGCAAGACCCTGTGCCTTCAACCATAGGGGTCTAGACTAGATTTACGATTCAAAGTCTGCTCTGGTGGAATTGGCCATAGATCAATTCCACCAGAAGCTATTCTCCGGGACAGCAATTCATCGATCCAGGCGGTTGTTGGCCACAGGAAAGGAATACCAGCCTTACCGCTGCTCAACCCCCACCAAAATCTGGTAAACGAATAGCTTCCGCAGAGCCTGAGTCTTATAATCTTGATGGTTGGCCGAGGCGTGAATTTCTGCCCCTACAATCACGCTGCTGGCAACGAGAACCAAGATTAAACAAACGTTTCTACAAATGAGGTAAGCGGGGAGACAGCGCTTCTTCATGGGATAACCTGTAACAGCAGATACCAGATGATCGGGGCTAGGGCTGGTATCTGCTATTGATTCTATGGGTTATGAGGCCGTGCTCCCAGAATTTTCGACGAAGACAAAAAACTTTTACAAAACTTACTCGAAATTGACCCGATAGCCAACGAAGGCCATTGTTGCGATCGACGCCACGCCAGGTTGGCATTGCGAATCTGCACGCTGTGCAGCTTAGGACTTTAAAGCAGTCATCACAAGGATTTAACTTGAGAATTGGCAGGGCAAAACTTGCTATTTAAAACTTTCGGCCACATTCCAAAGCCCTTTGTTGCTCAGAAAGGCTAAAAATAACCAGCCCATTGCATTTGGCCACCAGGGCCAGCCCAATATATCGCCTATCGCGAAGCAGAGAGCAACCAATAGGCCGTGCAGGCCAAGGTATACAAGTTTATTTTTCATGATTTGGTTTCGGTTCACAATTGCACCTAATCATTCTTCAGGCTTTGGCGAACCGTTCAGGATAGCGGCCTCAAAATCTGCCAATGATTTCCAGACCGCTGACGACAAACGAAAACACAGGCTGGTCTGAGTCAGTTCTGTCCTATAGTTTGGATGAGTCTTGAACATCCAACCTGAGCCCATGTTAGCCCTATCGATTCACACCTGCGGCCCGGCCCTGGGGCTGGCTCTGAGCAATTTTGAGGGCGAAACTCGCTATCAAACCTGGGCGCTGGGACGCGATTTGTCCACCCAGCTGCACAGCCTGTTGATTGAGTTTGTGGCTCCTTACGAATGGAAGGAGTTCTCGTTTTTGGCGGTGGCCCAGGGGCCAGGCGGGTTCACCGGCACCCGCATTGGCGTGGTGACGGCGCGCACTCTGGCTCAGCAGCTAGAGATTCCGCTATTTGGGGTGTCGAGCCTGGCAGCGGTGGCTCAGCGGGCGCTAGATCACTCCTCGGCGGAGCAGACAGCTATGGCCGTAGAGATGCAGGCCCAGCGGGGGCAGCTTTTTACCGCCATGTATAACGCGACGGCTGAAGGACTGATCGCTTGGCACCCCGATCAGGTGCTGAGCTTGGAGGATTGGGAGTCGGTGCTGGCCAGCTATCCTGAGGCCCTCAACCGGGTCACGGCGGGGGACGATCTGGCGGAGACGGTGGTGCAGGTGCTGGATCTGGCCCATGGGCGCTGGCTGGGGGGCGATCGCCCCGATTGGTCTACCGTGCTGCCCTATTACGGCCAGCACCCTGTACACCGCTAATGCTGTTCGGCCCTCGTAGGGATATGAAAGCCTGTGGCTCACGGCAGGATTATTCCCACACCACACGTACCCAATCGGCTATGGCAAGATGACCGTGAAGACCTATGGCAAAGACTCAACGTGTCGAATTCTAAAACCCTGCTGATTACCGGCGCATCCTCAGGCATCGGTGCCGCCACCGCCCGCCAGGCGGCAGCGCAAAACTTCAACCTTGTCTTGGCCGCCCGCTCGACTGAGAAGCTGGATCAATTGACGAAAGAACTGGGTACCGATAACGTACGGACGTTTGCCTGTGATGTCACTGACTATGCGGCGCAAGAAAAGTTAGTAGCCGATGCCGTAGAGGCGTTTGGCGGTCTAGATGCGGTGTTTGCCAATGCTGGTACTGGTGGTGAACCGGGTGGGTTCTCGGGGGCTCCGGTTGAGTCTTGGCAGCGTATCGTCAACACCAATATCCTGGGTGTGGCTTACACATTGCGGGCCAGCCTGGCAGAACTCAAGAAAACCAAAGGTCATGTCATTATCACTGGCTCGATCGCAGGGCGTAAGACCCTGAAAGGATCGATGTATTCGGTCTCGAAATGGGCCGTCTCAGCGATCGGCTACAACCTGCGAGAGGAGTTGCGAGGTACAGGGGTGCGCGTCACTTTGATTGAACCGGGCATGGTAGATACCCCGTTCTTTGATGACCCGAAGCCCGATGCCCTGCGCCCTGATGATGTGGCTCGAACGGTTCTCTTTGCGCTCTCGCAACCGTCCAACGTTGATATTGGCGAACTTGTGGTTTTGCCTACACCACCCGCTGAAGAGTAATTAATAAAGCTCAGCCACGGTGTATTGCATTGTAGGAAAAACCGCCCGGCACTTTGTCTGTGGAGTCTGCGTCTAGAGTCCCCTGGTGTGTACACTGCAGCCCTGATGACATGGGGCACGTAACCTTTACCCAGGTGTCATCGCACATGCTGATGACATTTTTGCAGATGGCTTTCGGTGACGACGACAACGCCGTGGTGAAGTCGCTGCGGCGGTGGATTCGTCAGCAAGGTTTCTAGGGCTTTTCTATCCAAGC
>JBARVK010000650.1:0-5762 GCA_049646225.1 Nodosilinea sp. | reverse complement strand
CCCCAAAAGCGGTGTTGATCAGCGTGGGCCAAATGCTGGAGATAAAAATGATAAAGATGCCGGTCTGCTCAGAATCGCGCAGAATGTACAGCCCCAGCGGCAGCCAGGCCAGCGGCGACACCGGCTTGAGCAGCTGTACGTAGGGGTTAAAGGCCTTGTAGGCCACCGGCGAAATGCCGATTAAAATGCCCAGGGGCACCGCCACCAGCGACGCCAGAATGTAGCCAATGGCCACCCGCCGCAGGCTGATCAGCAGGTTCCAGCCGATGCCCAGGTCGTTTGGCCCATTGTCAAAAAACGGGTTGCTCACCCACCACCAAAACTCTTTGATTGTTTCGCTAGCGGTGGGCACACCCTTCACAAACCAGCCCAGTCGGGCTCCAACCTCCCAAAACAGCAGAAATAATCCCAGGGAAAGCATGAATAGGGCGATCGCCCGCACGTTTTCGTTGAGATAGAGGGGGGCCTGTTTCTCGGGGGGCCCTAGACTCGGGGTGACGTTACTAACCGCCATGGTGAATACCTCCTTAACGATGCGTCGTAGCTGTTGCCGTTGCGATGCGATGCCCCCCTGACGCTAGCCAGATGAGGTCATCGCTCTGCGTCTACACGCCAAACTTGTCGATCTGCTCTTTGACGTAGACGCCGGGGGTGGCGGGGTCAAAGGTGTCAAAGGCCAGCTTTTCTTCCCGATTGGTATCGGTAGGCGGGTTTTGGCCCAGTTCCTGGGCCAGTTCGCGAGCTAGGTCGGTGAGAAACACCTCCTCGCCGACGCTGTCGTAGGTGCCATCGGTGATTTCCTGGGCGGCTTTGCCGTCGCCCTGCAAATCCCAGCGCACCAGCTGGGAGGAAATCCACTTGGCGAAGCTCTGCCAGGGGTAGGGGTCAAAGCCAATGCGATCGGGTACCGACAGAGTGTTGCCCTGGCCGTCCTCAAAGTTGCCGGTGAGCACTGCCTCAACCACCTCGGTGGGCTGGTTCAAAAAGGCGCGATCGGAAATGGCGGCGGCAATCTCGGGCCGGTTGGCGGGCTCTTGGGCATAGGCTGCCGCCTCAATGATGGCTTTGTTTAGAGCCCGGAAGGTGTTGGGGTTGTCGCTAATCCACTGGTCGCTGGCGGCAAAGGCACAGCAGGGGTGGCCATCCCACAGGTCTTTGGTGAGCAAATGAATGTAGCCTGCCCCTTCGTACACGGCCCGCTGGTTAAACGGATCGGGCATTAGCATGGCGTCGATGTCACCTGCGATCAGCTGGGCGATGCTGTCCGGTGGGGGGACGGGGCGAATCTGCACGTCCACATCGGGGTCGAGACCACCCGAGGCCAGGTAATAGCGCAGCAACAGGTTGTGCATCGAGTAGGGAAAAGGCACCCCAATCACAAAGCCCTTGAAGTCTTCGGGGCCGTTGACATTGCCCTTATGGCGCTCGGCGATGGTGATCGCCTGACCGTTGATGTTTTCGATGCTGGCCAGCTTGACGCCAAAGGCCGCCGAACCCAGGCCCAAGGTCATAGCGATGGGCATGGGGGCCAGCATGTGGTAAGCGTCGAGTTCCCCTGCGATCGCAGAGTCGCGCACTGCCCCCCAGCTGGGCATTTTCACTACGGAGGCATTAAAGCCGTACTTTTCGTAAAAGCCCAGGGGCTCCGACATGATGATTGGGGTGGCGCAGGTAATGGGGATAAAGCCCACCCGAATATCAGTCTTTTCCAAATCGCCAGGATCTACAGGGGCATCGGCGGCATCTTCAGTGGCAGGGCCGCCACCGCTGGCACAACTGGCCAGGGTGACCAGAGCTGCCCCCACCGCCATATTGCGCAGAAACTCGCGGCGGGTAGCACCGCTGGCCCGCACTGAGTCGGCAAAGAACAGCCCGGCCTGGGGGCCAAAGGCAGCAGCAAAGGCGTTTTCCAGCCCTCCGGCTTGTTTGCAAAGGGCCAAAATTAGCTTCTCGCGGCTGAGGTCATTGCGACCCACGTTTTTGAGAAACAGTGCTTTTCTCAGCTCGTAGGCATTGACAGAATTGGCCGCCCGAAGCTGATTGTCTTTGTAGAGACCCATCTTGATCAAGTCGTCTACCATGTCCACGGGGTCTTGGGGCATGGTCTCTAAAAACCGCGAATGGTCGCCGGAAAAATGCACGACCCCGCAAGTTTGACAGGGCTGCTCTAGCAGCCCTGTCGATGAACCATAGCCCGATAAATTACCCCATGTGCTGAGGGATTTTGCTGCTGCTAATACCATAAATCGCCAGCCTGAATGCGACAAAACTGCTTTGTTTGCGATCAAACACGTTAGTTATTAAGCACAGTAGCAGGCTGATTGAGCGATCACATTAGATCAAGTTTTGAATCTGATAGGACTTTCTTTAGGAGGTTAAACCAGATAATCAAAAGGGGTATTAATTTGTTAATTCTGCTACAGATTGTTGTCTCCAGGCCTGGGGAGAAAGGCTGTGGTACTGACGAAATTGCCGCGTAAAGTAGCCCGCATCACTGTAGCCGGAGGTTTGGGCAATGTGCTGCACTGGCTGGTTAGTGGTGGCTAGCAATGTTCTAGCCTGAGCCATGCGCCGCTCGATAATCCACTGCTTGATGGTGCGCCCGGTTTGCAGCTGAACCAGGTTGGTCAAATAGGCAGGAGAGTAGCCCGCCTGCTGGGCAACATCGCCGAGGCTAATCGATCGCTGATAGTTGGCTTCAATGAACTGAAATATGCTGGCCAGCTTCGGGTCGTCGGGAAAGATATTGGTGGCTGCACCCGCCTGCGATCGCTCCTCTGATTCAGGACAGGCGTCGCTTTGATAGAGCCGTGAAAGCTGCTCCTGCCGCAGCAGACGGCTGTTAATAGCAGCCAAAAACTGCTCTACCGTGCAGGGCTTGGTGAGGTAGTCATCAGCGCCAATCTCCATGCCCCGGCGGAGGTCAGACATGGTCACTTTGGCCGTTAAAAAAATCAGTGGCATCAGAGCCGTTTGCTGCGACTTTCGCAGGGTTGAGAGCACCGAATAGCCGTCCATATCCGGCATCATGATGTCACAAACCACTAGGTCGGGGCTGTGCTGCTGAGCCATGGCCAGCCCGGTTGAGCCGTTGCTAGCACCCACGGCGCAAAAGCCTTCAAATTCTAAGCACTTAAGAAAGATGCTGCGAGTTTGAGTCTCGTCTTCAATCACTAAAATGGTTTTCATGACGATGCTAACCCACGTCGCTAACGTTCAATCTATCCGTTAATTAGGCTCAATTAGGGAACTAAAAAAAGCCAAAGGTTCACCTGAGCTCTAAGCCGCAATAAACCTGGGACAGGCATGGACTCCGCTACGCAGAACCCTCTAGAAAATAGTGGCCTGGGTTGGCGATCGCGAAACCCATTAAACCTGTTCGGCGTAGATTGGGCGCAGCTGCATACATCCTGCCGTCACTGATTCGTGATCTGTACTCACGGGCTGTCCTAGAAGTGCAAACTATGCTCAGCCAGGTTGAATCCTGTACTCATAATGATTGACAGTTACACCCTATATATTCTTTAGTAAACTTTAAAGAGACAGGCTGTTGTGTACGGCGCTACATTTTCCCGCCGTCAAGCTACGGAGGCAGATCCGCTGACGATCGCCTTCCACCGATATCTCCATGGCGTTAACCTACTGCTGCGATGCCTCAAACCTACTGGTTGCCCCAGCGATTTTCCCCCCCAAGCGCCGCTGAAGAGCCCCTAGGTCAAGAGCTAGAGCACCTGCGCCGCCAGCATCAGCTCATTCTCAACGCCGTGGGGGAGGGTATTTACGGGGTTGACCTCAATGGCAACGTCACCTTTGTCAACCCCGCCGCCGCCGTTATGATTGGCTGGTCAATGGAGGAGCTGATTGGCCAGTCGATGCACGCGGTGCTGCACCATTCCCTCGTTGATGGCCGCCCCTACCAGCGCGAAGACTGCCCCATCTACGCCGCGTTTCAAGACGGCAGCACCAAACACATTACCGACGAGGTATTTTGGCGCAAAGACGGCACCAGCTTTCCGGTGGAGTATGTCAGCACCCCGATGCGCGATGAAGAGGGGCAGCTCATTGGCACGGTGGTCACCTTTCGCGATATTACCCAGCGGCGCTGGGCCGAGCAGATCTTGCAGCGGGCCAACGAGGAGCTAGAGCAAAAGGTGCAGGAGCGCACCGCCGAGCTACAGGCGGCCAACCAACAGCTGCGGCAGCTCAGCGACATGCGATCGCGCTTTGTTTCGATGGTTTGCCACGAGTTTCGCAACCCGCTCAACAACATCGCCCTGACGGTGTCATCGCTGAACCGCTACGACACCCAGCTGCGCCCCGACGAAAAAACCGACTATCTACTCACCATCAACACCAACGTCGAGCGCATGACCCAGATGATCGACGACATTCTGGTGATTGGCAAAATCGAGGCCAAGGTGCTGGAGGTCAACCCCAGCCCCCTCGATCTGGTGGTCTTTTGCCAAGATCTGCTGACCGAAGGCGACTACCACAGGCCCCAGGCCCCCATTCAACTGGCCTGCCGCAGCCGCCAGGTGCTGGCTTGCCTCGATGAGCGCCTGCTGCGATCGATCCTCAGCAACCTGCTGTCCAACGCGATCCGCTATACCCCCAGCGATCGGTCGATCTGGCTAAAACTAGCCAAGCAGCGAGGCCAGGCGATTATCAAGGTGCAAGATGAGGGTATTGGCATTCCGGTGGGCGATCGCAAGCAGTTGTTTGAGCCCTTTCACCGGGGCCAAAACGTCAGCAACATACCGGGCACAGGCCTGGGGCTGAGTATTGTAAAACAGTTTGTGCAGCTCCAGCAGGGCACCATTGAGGTCAGCAGCCGGGTAGATCAGGGCACAACGTTTACAGTGCGGTTGCCAGGGGTGGTGAGCCTGTAGGGCGAGCCATTTTAGATGAGGGTTACATACTAGAGATGCACCCATTAAACAACGAAGGTTTCACTCAACAGGTTAAAAGCTAGATGCTAAAAAGGCCATGCCAGAACCTATAGCAATATAACCAGCAAAACTTAGAAAATTAGGACGAGCAATACTGGAATTTTTAACTAGTACTGCCACTTTGTAAGCACTTAGCGCAATAATGGCCTGAACTAAAGTAAATCCCAGTAGATAGGCGGTTAGAGGAACAGCTGTGGCTCCAACAATGGCTTCTCCATAGGCGTAGCCGTGAAACAACCCTGCAACACCAGCTAGAACTGCAATTATAGCCGCATCAGGCTTGTTTAATTTTGCCAGTAGAATACCAGAAACAAGGACTGAGGCTGAAATAACAACTTCAACCATAGGTACATCTACTAGCATTAAATAAAGTCCTGTTCCAACAAGAGCTGTGGAAACAAACGCGACAGGAATCCAAAAGCCTCTAGCAACAGTCGATGCTATCAGTCCCACAGATATAACGAAAACTAAATGGTCAAGTCCAACAACAGGGTGACCAAGTCCTGACAAAAAACCTTCCAAAAAAGTAGTCGATATTGTGCCTCCGGATGGGTGATGAGCATAGGCAGGAAAGGCTATGCTTAAGAGAATAGAGATGCTTATGGCAAATCCTGCGGTGCTGCGAAAACCTAAGCCATTCAAATGTCTCATGTCAGTTATCTTTGATGACATTTCTGTATTCCTTATAACTCCTGGTTCGCTTATTTTTAAATGAGGTCAGCCAATTAGGTTAGGTTTGGGTTATGGATACCCCCCTAACCGTTATCACAGAACGAGTTGACGATATTCCTCTGCTGCTGGCGCAACTGCAAC
>JBARVK010000649.1:0-6898 GCA_049646225.1 Nodosilinea sp. | reverse complement strand
TCATGGAACTTGTCTTAACATGATGTGTTCTGTGAGGGTAACTAAGGCCAATCATCAATTTTTCGTGAAAAACGCGCCACGGTGTCCCGATTGTCTCTCCGAACTTCAGCTTAGTAAAAGCATGGCAACTCAGCGCAGGTATCCGCGATCAACCTAAACTTGAACTGAACGCGACCGCTGATTTGGCCGCAGCCGACACTCTGGCCCCATACAGTCTGGGCTCCCATACAACCCCCACACAAATTGTGCTGACGTGGTGTTCTGAAGCAGGCGTAGTCCATGCGAATTTTGATTTATGCTTACAACTACCACCCTGAGCCCATTGGCATTGCGCCGCTGATGATGGAGCTGGCTGAGGGGCTAGCCGCCAGGGGCCACCAGGTGCGGGTTGTAACGGCTATGCCCAACTATCCTGAGCGCAGGATTTATCCTCGGTATCGCGGTCGGCTCTACGCGACCGAGCCGCGCAACGGCGTCACGATTCAGCGCTGCTTTGTGCTTACCGGCCCGGGGCGAGGGCTGGTAGGGCGACTGCTGCTAGAGCTGAGCTTTATTACCCTGAGTCTGTGGCCGGCCCTGCGGGGCTGGCGTCCGGATATTA
This sequence comes from Nodosilinea sp., assembly GCA_049646225.1. Lineage (GTDB taxonomy): Bacteria > Cyanobacteriota > Cyanobacteriia > Phormidesmidales > Phormidesmidaceae > Nodosilinea. The sequence goes on along the minus strand of JBARVK010000649.1, from coordinate 6,297 downwards.
TTTTCAACACCAGCCCGTCGCTGCTGGCCTGTCTGCCCGTTACTTTGCTGAAGCGCCTGTTTCGCTGCCCTAGCGTGCTCAACCTGCAGGATATTTTGCCTGAGGCTGCCGTTCAAACCGGCTTGCTTCGCAACCCCTGGGCCATTCGCCTGCTTGAGCAGCTAGAATCATTTGCCTATCGCAAGGCCACCCGCATTAGCGTGATTGCCCCGGAGTTTCGCACCAACCTGCTGGCTAAAGGGGTTCCTGACCATAAAATGGTGTCTATTTCTAACTGGGTGGATGTCGATTTTATTGCACCCCGCTCCCAGGCCAGCAGCGAGTTTCGCCAGCGCCATCAGCTCCAGGACAAGTTTGTGGTGCTCTACACGGGCAATATTGCCGAAACCCAGGGGGTTGAAACCGCGATTCGGGCCGCCCAGGCATTGACGGCTTACCATGCCATTCGCCTGGTGATTGTGGGCGAGGGGAAACAGCTGGCGGGGCTCGATCGATTTCGCCAGCAACTGGGGCTAACCAACGTTTTGCTGCTGCCTTTTGTGCCTCGGGAGAAGCTGCCCGATCTGCTGGCAGCAGCTGATGTGGGGCTAATTTTGCAAAAGCGTGGCATGGTGGGCTTCAACATGCCCTCTAAAACCCAGGTACTGCTGGCCAGCGAACGACCGATTTTGGCCTCGGTGCCAGCCCGCGGCGCGGCGGCTCAGGCGGTGGCGGCTAGCGGCGGCGGCCTTGTCGTCGAACCCGAAAACCCCAGCGCTCTGGCCCAGGGGATTCTTGATCTGTATCATCAGCCCGAAAAGGCGCGATCGCTGGCCCAGCGCGGTCGCCAGTTTGCCCTAGAACATTACTCGGCTAAGCGGGCAATCGACCGCTACGAGGCGCTTTTTTATGCCTTGAGCACACCTCAGCCTGCTGACGGGGAGATACGGCTGGCCCTGCAGCCTTTGCAGAAGTAGGAAAAATGGGCGATCGCCTACTCTTCGATTGCCAAAGAAACTCGGCTACCGCCGACGGAACGCATTTCGCCCAAAAACTGCATCACCTGCTCGTAGGGTAAATCTTGGTTGGGCAGCAAAAACACAATGTTTTCGGGGTTGCGGCTGAGGTAGGCCTCCATTTGCGCTTTGAGCACATCGACGGCGATGGGTTGACCGTTGAGCTGTACCTGGTTTTCGCCTACTAGTTCGACGATGAACGGGTCGGCGGGGAGCGGTGGTGGGGCGCTATCCTGCTGCTCGGCGGGAAGCTGCACCTCGATCAGGGTTTCGCTACCCAAGGTCATGGTAATGGTGACAAAGAAGGCAAGAATGCCCATCATCACCGTTAGCATGGGCACCAGGTCAACCTGGGGCGGGTTGGGGCTGAGCTTAGACTTAAAGCGCATAGGGCTGTTAGGTTCGCTCTGGGGTACTGGCAAAGTCTCTGGGGTGGGCCTGGTCGTGGGCTAAGGTAGCAGGTTCATACCAGTACTGGCGGTAGATCAGCTCTAGCTCGTTACCGGCATCGGAAAAGTAGTCAATTTGCTGCGCCTGGAGCGTGACCAAAATTCGGAAGACCAGCAGCGCCATGATGGCGACAATCATGCCAGCCGCGGTGGTGATCAGCGCCTCGCCAATGCCCGCCGCCGCCGCCGTCGCCTGGTCGCCCGTGCCGCCACCGCCGATGTTGAGGTTGCCAAAGGTGGCAATCAGCCCCGTCACCGTACCCAGCAGACCCAGCAGGGGAGCAATCGCTACGATCGTTTCGAGCAGCTTGTCGCCCTTACGCATTTTGACAAACTCGCGATCGCCTGCGGTTTCCATGGCCAGCCGAAAGGTGTCGGGAGAGGGCTGCTTCAGCCGCAGGGGGGCGAGCAAAAATCGACCGATGGGCAGATCTTGGGCCTGGGCCGCGATCGCCGCCGCCTGGGGCAGGTCGCGGCGAGAGGCGTCGATCACTTCACTGACCACCTGGTCTTCGCGGCGCAGCAGGTTAGTCCAAAACAGGGCGCGCTCTAGGGCGGTGGCGATGGTTAGCACCGAGCAGCCTAAAATGGGCACCATAACAGGCCCACCCTTTGCTAAAAAATCAAGAACAGTTGTCATAGCCCAGCAATAAAGGTTGGAGTTGGTTGCGCTCGTTGGTCTAACTACCACGATAAGCCTATCGAACGCCGTTGCCTCACAGATTAACGCACAGGATTTAATGCCTTAAGAACGGATTAAAACCACTCCTTTAGCAAGTCGAGTGCCCTCACAGGTTCATTATTAACCCATTAGTCGCGATCGCCGGGGATGTAGGGACGGTTAATGACCCGGCCAGTGGGGCCAGTCACGGTGGTCGTCTTTGCCGCCGCATTGGCCGGAGGTGCAGCGGCGGTGGGTGCCGATACAGATGCTCCCGCCGTGGCGGCGGCGGTTGGCCCCTGGCTGAGCACTACCGCTGTCGCCGCCGTCGCCGACTGTAGCTCTTGCCAGTTGAGATTGCCGTCGGGGTCAATTTTGACTAAGACAGACTCAACCATGGCAGATTCGGTTTCAATGCCGCCCACCACCTGGCACTCAAAGCGATCGCCGGGCTGGTTGACCCGGTAGGTGGCGGTGCCGCAGTCGACCAGGGCCCGCTGGCCAAAAGTTTGAGACAGCCCCTGCTGGATCGTGTCTTCGATCGCAGGCAGGTTGAGCAGCACCTTAGAGTTGGGCACCTCCCACGTAACATTGCCCTGGCTGTCCTGCTGGGTCACGTTGATCGTAAAGATACCCTCGGGATCTAGCTCCCCCACACAGCGAAAATAGGCCCCCTCCTGGCGGCTGACATTGCGGGGACAGCGCACCGCCGTGAGCGACAGCCGCCGCCCCTGACGCTCAATGTCGGCTTTGATATTGGTTTCTACGTCGGTTACATCAAGCCGATTGCCACAGGCTGCCAAGCCCAAAGCCGAAATGAATACCAGGCCAATTGTGAAGCGGCGAAAAACCATGGCATCGCAAATAGGTGCAGCACCTCATATTTAACCCTGTGCTCGGGATTTAGTCATCATCTGCCCCTGTGATTGTAGCTGAGAACACCAATCGGCCTACGCACCCGCGTCACAGCCTGCGTTCCCTTTAGCTGCCCGCCGCGCTGTTACGGCTTCTCGGACAGTGGGCAGACTAGCCATGGAGTCCCTTAGCTAGCCTGGGCCATCTCCCCTATGAGATCTGCACTGCAGCAATCGCTTTCGACCTCTCTGCGGCAGATGCCACGGCGGCTGCCCCTGCGAGTGGTGCTGACAGTTCCCTTTGTCCTACAGATTTTGGCATCGACGGGGGCTGTGGGCTATCTGGCCTACCGCAATGGGCAAAAAGCCGTTAACGATCTAGCCAACCAGCTCATGGAGCAGGCCAGCGATCGCGTCAATCAGCACCTCGATAGCTATCTGGCTGCTCCCCAAGACATTAACCAAATCAATCTAGACGCGATTGAGGCTGGCTGGCTCGATATCTATGACTTTGAGCAGGCTGGTTATTATTTTAGGCGTCAGTTTAACCACTATGACGTCAGCTATATCAGCTACGGGCTAGCCACCGGCGAATTTATTGGGGCGGGTTTTTTTGAGGGCAACGAAGACGTAGTTATTGAGGAAGTTTCAGGCCGCACCCAGTACGAAAGCCATACCTACAGCAGCGATCGCAGCGGCAATCGGCTGGCCTTAATCTACCAAGACGAGTACGACTTTTTAGAAGAAGATTGGTACACCTCCACCGTTAGCGAGGGCACCACCACCTGGAGCGAAGTCTACGCCTGGGAGGTCTCCCCTGAAAACCTTTGGATTGCGGTCAGCGCTCCCATTGTGGCGCCCTCAGGAGAAACCCTGGGCGTAATGAGCGTGGATTTTCTGCTGTCAGAAATCAGTCTGTTTGTGGGAGCGATTGAGGTCAGCGACAACAGCCGTATTTTTATTGTCGATCGCGAGGGGCTGCTGATCGCCAGCTCAACCCAAGAGTCGCCCACTATTACCACCGCCGACCCCGACAACCCGATTCAGCAGCGCCGCGCGGTTGACAGCGACGATCCGCTGGTTCGGACAACCGCCACCTTCCTCGATCGGGAACTTAACGGCTTCGGCACCCTCCAGCGCCCTCAAGCGCTCACTGTCGACCACGGCGGCAAGCGCAAATTCGTGCTGGCCACGCCCTGGGAAGACGACTATGGCCTCGACTGGCTGGTGATCACCGTGGTGCCAGAGCAGGACGTCATGGCACAAATCCATCAAACGACCCGCAATACTATTCTCCTGGGTCTGCTGACCGTAGTCGTTGCCACCTACGTCGGTATTGTGACCGCCCGCTGGGTGACCAACCCGCTGCTTAAGCTGACGCGGGCGGCCAAAGCCATCGAGCAGGGCAACCTAGACCTCACCGTCGATCTCAACCGCCAAGACGAGTTGGGCGAACTGGCCCAGTCGTTTAACCACATGGCTACCCAGCTCAGCCACTCGTTTCAAGATCTCCAGACCCTCAACGCCGCTTTGAGCGAGAGTGAACAAGAACTCCAGCGCTACAGCGCCACCCTCGAAGACCAGGTACAGGAACGCACCCAAGAACTGTCCCTGGCCCTAGAGCAGCTCAAGGCCACCCAGGCCGACCTAGTCGAGTCAGAAAAACTCGCGGCCCTGGGTCAGCTAATTGCCGGCATCGCCCACGAGATCAACACGCCCCTGGGGGCGATTCAGGCCTCCATTGGCAATATTGACCACTCTCTGCAGGACTCGCTCCGTCAAATGCCGACGTTGTTTCAAATGATTCCGGCGGAGCGGCTGAAGGAGTTCTTTAAGCTGCTAGATGCCACCGCCCATCCCAGGCAGCTGCTCTCATCGCGCGAAGAGCGCCAGCTCCGCCGCCAGCTCACCCAAATCCTCACCGACCAGGGCATTGAGCCAGCGGGCAAACTGGCTGACATGCTGAGCAAAATGGGGATTTCCGATGGCATTGACAACCTACTCGATCTGCTTCGCCATCCTGACGTACTGCTCATTTTGGAGTCGGCTTACTCCCTCTCATCGATCCAGAGCAACAGCCAAAATATTCAGCTGGCGGTGGAGCGGGCCGCCAAGATTGTCTTTGCGCTCAAGGCTTACGTCCACCAAGATCAGTCCGGTCAAAAGGTGAAGGCCTCTATTACCGAGGGCATTGATACCGTGCTCACCCTCTACCACAACTACATCAAACAAGGCGTGGAGGTGGTCAAAACCTATGCACCAATTCCGCCAGTGCTCTGTTACCCAGATGAGCTGGTGCAGGTCTGGTCTAACCTGATCATGAACGGCATTCAGGCGATGGACTACAAAGGCAAGTTGGTCATTGATGTCAGTCACCAGGAGGCGGAGATTCAAATCAAGATTGCCGATGGCGGGGCGGGCATTCCCCAAGACAATATAGATCGCATCTTTACGCCCTTCTTTACTACAAAATCTATGGGCGAGGGCAGTGGTTTAGGCCTGCATATCGTTCGACAAATTGTAGAAAAGCACCACGGCACTATTGAAGTGGTCAGCCAGCCAGGGCACACTATTTTTACGGTTAAAATTCCAATTTCTGAGGTTTAGGCATGAGCGAAAAGGCTATTCTCTGCGTGGATGATGAACCCATGGTGCTCAAGAGTCTGCGCGATCAAATCTCTCGAAACTTTGGCCACAAATACGCCTGTGAAATTGCCAGTGGCGTCGAAGAGGCGTGGGAAGTCATTGAAGAACTCTACGGCGAGGGTATTAAAGTTCTTCTAATTGTCTCTGACTGGCTCATGCCAGGGGTCAAAGGAGATGCGTTTTTAATTGAGGTGCATCAGAAATTTCCAGATATTGTCACTGTTTTGCTGACGGGTCAAGCCGACGAAGCGGCGATTGCGAGAACTCGATCTGAGGCCAACCTCTACGCCTGTCTCTCAAAACCCTGGAGTGAGGATGAGCTTTTCAACACCATCGAAACTAGTTTAAATCAGCACTAATGCTGATTTTTTTACCTTAGCCTCAAGCCATCGTCAATATTCTTTAGATTGTAGGTGCGGTTGTGCCCCTGGGTGGCAGGGCGAAAAGTTTAAAAAACATCCTCAGCCAATAGCTAGTTGCCTTGAATATGGAAAAGGTCGTTGTAGTCTGTATTGATGACGAGAAAACTATTCTCAACAGTCTGCGAGACCAGCTATCGCGTAGCTTTTGCGATCAGTTCTTCATCGAAATTGCGGAAAGCGGCGATGAGGCTTTAGCCCTAATCGACGAGTTAGTGGCAGAGGGGGCAGAAATTCCGCTAGTCATCTGTGACAAAATTATGCCCCATATGT
>JBARVK010000648.1:0-2331 GCA_049646225.1 Nodosilinea sp. | reverse complement strand
AGGGCTTGCAGCAGACCGCCCAGTTCGTTGTCGGCGCAGACCTGCTCCAGGCAAAACTCCAGGTACTCCATCAGGGGCTTGATGGCTTCGCCATCGACCTTGGTGTAGCCCGCGTCGTGGAGGGCTTTGATCCAGGGTTCTTTGCGGCCAATGTTGAAGAAGTTCAGCCGCGACACCATGGAGACGCGCCCTTCGGCGTCGATCTGCTCGTGGACCAGGGCGGCGACGGCGGCCCGCACCCCCTGGTTGATGTCGTAGAGGAGTTGGACATCGGCGAGGTGGCCGCGATCGCTGTTGCCGTAGATCTCATCAATATCGCGGCCAATGCTCTCGGCGATCAGGCGCTGGAGGCTCTTCATGCCCTCCTCTTCGCGATCGAGGCTGCCGATATTGACCAGGGTTGCGATCGCCTCTTCCGCCGTGGGTGGTTTGCCTACCACGTGCAGACCGCAGGGCAGCAGCCGCGACTCAATTTCCATCAGCTTGATGTAGATCTTGCCCACTAGGTTATCGCGTTCCTCATTGGAAAGTTCGCCAGAGTCGCCTTCGGGTAACTCCACATCCCGATCGAGGTTACAGATTCGCGCCGTTTCGATCACGGCGTTGACAATCTGCACCGCCCGACCGCTCTCTTTGTTGCCCTGGTAGGAGCCAATTAGCTCGCTCAGCTCCTTCAGCCCCTTGTACAGACCCGCATTCTCGGCGGGGGGAGTCAGGTAGCTGATGGTTTCGGCGTAGCCCCGGCGCTTGGCGATGGTGGCCTCGGAGGGATTGTTGGCGGCGTAGTAGTAGAGGTTGGGAATGCTGCCGATCAGGTTGTCGGGGTAGCAGGTGCCCGACATGCCCATCTGCTTACCGGGCATAAACTCCAGCGAGCCGTGGGTGCCAAAGTGCAGCACCGCATCCGCGCCCCAGATTTTGTTCAGGAACGTATAGTAGGCGGCAAAGCCGTGGTGGGGGCTGGCGGAGCGGGAGAACAGCAGCCGCATGGGGTCGCCCTCGTAGCCGAAGGTGGGCTGCACGCCGATGAACACGTTGCCAAAGGCCTTGCCGTAAACCAGCATGTTCTCGCCGTCGGTGTTCAGGTTGCCCGGCGGTGGGCCCCAGTTTTCTTCGAGGCGTTCGGCGTAGGGGGTGAGGGCCTGATACTCGCGCACCGGCATCCGGTAAGCCACATTCAGTTCGGGGCTGCTGTACTGGGCCTGGGCGTCGTGGATCACTTCCTGGAGCAGGGCTTCGGGCGACTCGGGCAGATCCTGCACGTCGTAGCCGTTTTGCTTCATCGCCTCCAGCACTTTGTAGATCGAGCCGAAGACATCCAGGTAGGCGGCGGTGCCCACGTTACCCTTGTCGGGGGGGAAGCTAAAGACGGTAATCGCCAGCTTTTTGTCGAGCTTGGGCTTGCGGCGCAGATTGGCCCACTTCATTGCCCGCTGGGTGATCGACTCAATGCGATCTTGCAGGGAAATGGCCCGCCCGGTTAGCCCGTCGCGACCCGACAGCACGATTGGCTCGATCGCTCCATCCAGCTCAGGGATCGCCATTTGCAGCGCCACCTGAATTGGGTGCAGACCCAGATCGCTGTCTTCCCACTCTTCGGTGGTTTGGAACACCAACGGTAAGGCCACCATGTAGGGGCGGTTGAGCCGCTTTAGGGTTTCGATCGCCTTGGGGTGATCTTGGCGGGCTGGGCCACCCACCAGGGCAAAGCCGGTGAGCGAAACCACAGCATCGACAATGGTTTTGCTGTTGTCGACCGGGTCAAAGAAGTAGGCATCGACGGGCTTAGAGAAATCCAGACCGCCCGCAAACACCGGGATCACCTTGGCACCGAGGTACTCAAACTCCTGCACCATGGCGACGTAGTGGGCTTCGTCGCCGGTGACCAGGTGGGTGCGCTGCAGCACCAGGCCAATGGTAGGGGCGAGAGGATCTTTCAAATCCTCAGAAATATCGCGGCGGGAGGCATGCCAGTTGAGGTACTCTTTGATGTCCTCAAACATGGTGGGGGCCATCGGATGCCAGATCCCCATATCGGGGTAGGTAACGGGCTCTTCATAGTCGATGCTTTCAGCCTGGGGGGCTCCTTCGATCTGGCTGTCGGTGATTACGTAGCGATCGGCCAGCATGAGAAAGAAGTTTTCCAGGTTCTCGGGCGACCCGCCCAGCCAGTACTGAAAGCTGAGCATGAAGTTGCGGGCATCCTGGGCCTTTTCGACCGGCAGGTACTTGAGTACCGTGGGCAGGGTGCGCAGCAGCTTCAACATGGCATCCTGGAAGCCCGCGCCCGACTTCTCCTTGCGCTTTTTCATGAAGGAGCCAATCATGCTC